>NZ_JBEWQE010000017.1:0-116727 GCF_040538975.1 Flavobacterium sp. UW10123 | reverse complement strand
GTACGGCACGCACTTCTTTCACACCGCGAACCGTCAGCATTGATCCGACCAGTCCTTTTCTTAAATGTTCGTATTTTAATTCTGCCGTTCCACCTTTCGGAGCTGGCCCTGTAACATCCCAAAAACCATTATATTGGTTCATTTGTCCCACTTTTTCCTCCAGCGTCATTAACGGTAAAAGCAGATCTATACGTTGTTCAACAGTTTTATTCTTATCCAGATGCGGCTTTTTTTGTGCATTCATATTTCCAATTGTGAACAGAGCAAAAACTCCAATAAATAGTAATTTTTTATTTTTCATTTGTGGTTTTAAGTATTATTATTGAGGTTACTAAATTCAGATATACAATGCGCTTTATTATAGTATTTTTAATTGCTATAATTATCAGATTTCCAAACATCAAATGTTTGGTTTCTGAGAGTGTAAATTTAGTTTTGCAGTAATAATAATAGTAGCACATTTGAAGCATTATCTATGACAGATGATGCATAAAAAACTTTACTATCAATCAAACCATTAGATTTTTGCTAAGTGTTTTGGTTTTAATTCTGTTTTAAAAAACTAGATGTATGATTCTTTGAGATGAATTCTTCTAAAAAAACAGGTCTTGCTAAATTTTAAATGCGCCGATACAGAATATTGTACTTATTTTATCTGGAGAACGCTTAAGAGAAAAGGCTTTAATATTTACAAGTTAAATGTATAAATATTGATTTAATTTAATATTTTGTTTTCAAAATTGACCTGTTTCATTGGGTTAATATTAATTTTTAAGTCAGGGACGGTATTTTAAACTTAGACATAGGCTCTTTCAATCAAAAATTATAATTGTTATAGAGATGACAGATGTTTATTTTTTAGTAATATTTAGACCTTGATTGTAGAAAGCTAATATAGTTTCAATCTAGAGGTGTTCGGTATTAGTTTTAAGGTACTCTATATTTTTAAAGCGGCATGCGCCACAATTTTGCCACAGAGATTTTGGGCGATTTTAAAAAAATATGAAAAGCAGTGTAAAACGAAAAAACCTGCAAATCGTTGAATTTGCAGGTCTTCAGACATTTTTTGAGGCTTTTTGAAAAGATTGAAAACTTAATGTTTTCCGCCTTTTCGGCCTTTCCGTGGGGAGAGCAGGATTCGAACCTGCGAAGTTCACACAGCAGATTTACAGTCTGCCCTCGTTGGCCGCTTGAGTATCTCCCCGATCTCAGCTTGTTGTGCTTTGTTGTTCTTAGCGGTGGCAAAGATAGCAACGTTTTCTACATTTCCAAACAAAAAAAGGACTTAATTTTACGTTAATTTAAAGTTGTTTTTTAATTCGCTGGAATTGAATAAAATAAAAACAAGCTAAATTGAGTTTTTTTTAAAAATTTTACAAAAGAAAGAATATTCTTAAGTGTTACCTGTTGTTTTTACTTTGGATTTTTTCTTCAATAAAGTTGTCAGGCATTACTTTTATTGATGTATTAGACGGAATATCGAGAATAGAATTTCTAATTTAATCTTGATTTGTAATTGTCTTTTTCTAATCGAAAAAGCAGGCAGTTTGAAAACTGTCATTGTAAATAATCTTTTTTAAGACGAGCTTCTGTTTTTAAGGCAATATATCATAAAACAAAAAAATCTCCACGAGGGAGATTTTTTATTATTTTAAATAGAAGATTATTTTGCTAGCAATTCTTGAATTTTAGCTTTCAATTCATTGCCTCTTAAATCTTGTGCTACTACTTTTCCAGATGCGTCAAGGATAAAAGTTGCAGGAATAGATTCAACATTGTATTGTCTTGCAATTGGCTCGTCCCAAAATTTTAAATTAGAAACATGAGTCCAAGTTAAGCCATCTTTTGCAATAGCTTCTTTCCATTTTGCTGCATCTTTATCCAAAGATACTCCAACAATATTTAATCCTTTTGAATGGAACTCTTTATATAGCGCCACAACATGAGGATTTTCTTGTCGGCAAGGTCCGCACCATGAAGCCCAGAAATCTACGATAGTTACTTTGCCTAAACTTTCTTTAAGCGAGACAACTTTTCCTTCTGGATTAGGAGCAGAAAAATCAGCTCTTCATTTAGCGCTGCCTACTGGTGCAGCTGTAGCTCCAACAGATGGCATTTTTGCTTGACCAAATCTAGTTTTGATTTCTTTACCAGGAGCAGTGTTTTTTAAAGACTCATCTAGACCATTGTAAAGACCTTCTAATTTTTTCATGTCAGCTGTTGGGTCATTCAATAAACTTTGAATAATTAAAGCTGTAATGAAAGATTTTGGGTGACCTTCAGCATAAGTCAAATATTTCTTTTTGCTTCCTTCTTGAACTTCTTTTTGAATTTCCATGTATTGTTTCATCAAGCCATTGATAGTCGCTGTATCTTGAGCTTGTTGAGCTTGTTTCATTTTATCGTTGTTCTTTTTCTGGAAATCAATTAAACTTTTTTGAGTTTTGTTCATATCTTCCATGAAAGCGAAGTACTCGTCGTTGTTGTAAGTTCCAGAGATTTTAGATTTGTGGATGCTATCTTTGTCAATAGCTACATTTATTTCTCCAGTTTCAAGGATGAATGGGATAGGACCGTTAGCACCTTGTAAAATTAATGTATGGAAAGCTGGTTCTGTAACTTTTCCTTTTATTTCAAATTTTCCGTTTTCAACTTTTACTGTATCAAGAGAAACTGGCATTCTCGTAGCAGGGTCTTGACCTTGTAAGATGATAGTTTTTCCATTTTCAATTCCTGTAGCTGTACCTGTAATAAGGTATTCTCCATCTTTAACTTTGCTGCAAGAAATGATAGCTGCAGAAGCTGTAAGTACAAAAAGTATTTTTTTCATTATAAAAAATTAATTAGTTAATTGATTTGTGTGACAAAAGTATCTAAAATTATAAAACATACAGAATTTTGTAACCTAAAATTTTGTTATAGTTTTTTTTGATTTAAAACACATAAAATCAGCGTGTTTACTAGCTTAATCTGATCAAAAACTCTTAATGTGGAACATATTTCAGAGATCCCTATTCAAATTTTTAAATTTTAGACATAAAAAAAGCACTCGTTTAACAGAGTGCTTTTTCGTAAAATATAATGCTATAAACTATTCTTGATTTGTTTTCTTTCTCCAAGTAAAAGAGTTTAAAATATGTCTTTTAGCAAATCTTGCAGGAGAATCAGCATTTACCATTTTCACGTAAGTTGCTTTAGGAACACTAATGTATTCGTAAACACTTCCGTTAGAAAAATCAATAATTAAACGACCTTCTACAAATTTATAATCTGTGATAGAACAAGTTGAAATTGTTTCTGTATACTCAGGTAAATTTAGTTTGATAGTATCAGGGTGAATACTTACTAAGAAGTGGTAAGCTTCGATAATCGTTTTACTTTTTTCTTCTGCTTCTTTTAAACCAGCTTCATTTCCCACAAATTTATCAGGATGAGATTCTTTCATCGCATTACGATAAATTGTCTTTAAATCTTTTAACTCTGCAGTTTTTTCTACGTTTAGTAACTTGCGGTATTCAACTATTTTTTTCATAAATAAAAGGTAACTACTTGTCTATTAGTTTGAAATCGTTTTGTTTTAGTTCAAATCGACAAATTTTTTGCAAAGGTACACTTTTTTTTAACTTTTCAGTTTTGATCGAAAAAATATTGAAAAAAGTTAACGGTATGTTTATTTAACCTTAAAAAGCGCAGGGATTTTTTTTAACCGCAAAGTGCACAAAAAATTACGCAAAGAACGCTAAGAATTTTTTTGAGATTTATTAAAATGAAAAGTTCGCAAAGCGATGTCTACACAAAGCTTTGCGAACTTAAATATTCTCAATTTGCAACACTCAGAAAAAAATAAACTTAGCGTTCTTTGAGTTAAAAAATAGCGTTCCAACAAAACATGAAACCTGAAACTTGAAACAAAATAAATCTATTCCGGCTTATGATTGGCCTTATCAAAGTTTCTAGATTTCTTAGGATATTGTTTGTAGCTCATGTCGCTAGGGTTTTCAATAACCGATTTTATGGTAATCCAATCGCCAACATTAAACTTCGCTTGAACCATTTTGTAGTCTAAAAGATATTCACCACAGAAATAATTATTGTTTTCATCTTTTTCGATAATACCTGTGAAAACTCCTTTTTGAGGCATTTTTTGTTCTGAATCTTTAGACATGATTTTTTGTTTTGAATTAAAGAGCAAAGATAAGCAATTTAGGTTTGCTTTAGGGAGTTCGCCGTAATCTGAGTATATTTGCAGCATGCAGAAAAATTTTAAGCCACATCCTAATTCTTTTAAAAATACTTTTTGTGCATTTAATGAAGTGCTTCCTGAAGCCATTAAAGGTTTAAAGAAACAATTTGAAAGTAAAGCAGGAAGTTCCTATTATTATACTGAAGAAGGAATGTATCGCGTTTCAAATCATTGGGGAAGGCTTGCAAATAGTAAATGGCGCTTAATTGCCCGCAATCCAGAAACCGAATCTAAAACAAAAATAGGTTTTGCAAAATGGACAGAATTTTATCCCGATAATGCCGAAGAAAAGCTCTACTATATAAAAGCTGATTTTGAAAACAATCTCGCTAATTATGAGCATAAGAATAATCCAGAATATGAAGGAAAGGCAATATTACGAACAAGTTCTGAAACAACGAAAAGGCTAAAGCAAATTAGAAATCTGCAGCAGCTAACCAATTGGGCCAAACATTTCGATTATGATGATATTGATGATTTAAGAAAAGAAATTATCAACGAATTAATTTTTACTGAGAAAACTTTAGAACAAATTAAAAGAGAAGTATAATGGGACGCAATAACGAAAAGAACATCAAAAAGCACAACGACAAATTGCACAAAGCCCTGGCAAAAGCAAAACAAGCTGAAATTTCCCGAAAAGAAAAATTAAAAGAAATCATTAAGAAATTCAACGAAAGCAAAAACAAAGAGTAAATAAATAGTTTCAAGTTTCAGGCTTCATGTTACAAGTTAATGCAACGAACTTGAAACCTGAAACTTGAAACAAAACAAACAGCAAACAAATGAATTCAAAATTTGAAACACTAAAAGCAAACGTACAGGAAATCATTGATTTGATTGCTGCGAAAAACGATAGAGAAGCAAACAACAAATTATTGGAAGTAAGCGAAACATTAGATGAAATGATTGATTTTGCTGAAGAAGACGAAGAAGTGCGAGAAATTACTCGTTATCAGGTTTTGTTAAATCAGCTTCATGTAAAAATTAATGGAGAAGAACCAGTTGATGGAGAATAAAAAATGTTTCTGTGATACAGGATTGCTTTTTGATGATTGCTGTGGATTATATTTGAATGGCAGCAAAAAGGCACCTTCAGCATTGGTCTTAATGCGTTCCAGATATTCAGCTTATGCAACTCATAATGCTGATTACCTAATGGAAACCACTGAAGTTTCAGAGAGAAAATATTATTCGAAACCTGAAATTTTAAGATGGGCAGTTTCTAATAAATGGCAGAAACTTGAAATATTAAGTTTTGCAGAAAACACAGTAGAATTCAAAGCTTACTTTCTAGATTCAAATAATCAACCACAAATACACTACGAATTTTCTACTTTTAAATTCGAAAATGGTGCTTGGTATTATTTGGACGGAAAGTTTGAATAATTATTATATCTAACACTGTTAGTCTCTGTTTTTGGTTAAATATTTTAACTAAAAATTAATAAACGATTCGTTTTTCATAATTCCAAAAAGATGTAATTTTAGATTTATGAAAAACGAATTTAAAAAAGGCTTTTATTTTAAGACTTACGAAGCTCCTTTTCAGTCTCCGTTTGACAAACTTTTTACGATTTTTAAAGAGTTGATCACCCATACTTCGGGTGATTTTGATGAAGCTATAAATTGGCTTCGGGAACTGGATAAAGAATATAAACTTACCGACGAGAATTATACCATTGACGATTTTATCGAAGACCTTAAGAAAAAAGGATATATAAAAGATGAAGTTAAAGGGGATGGAAGTTCTGGTTTTGGCATTACAGCAAAAACCGAAAGAGCAATCAGACAGCAAGCTCTAGATCAGATTTTTGGAAACTTGAAAAAATCAGGAAGCGGAAATCATAAAACAAAATATGCCGGAAGCGGCGATGAGCACACAGGAGAATTCCGTGAGTATAATTTTGGCGACAGTTTAGAGAGAATCTCGTTAACCGAAAGTCTTCGAAATGCTCAGGTAAATAACGGTGTCGAAAGTTTTATGCTGACCGAAAACGATTTGATCGTAGAAGATGCGCAGTACAAAGCGCAAATGAGTACTGTTTTAATGATCGATATCAGTCACAGTATGATTTTGTATGGCGAAGACCGAATTACACCAGCCAAAAAAGTTGCCATGGCTTTAGCTGAATTAATCACAACTCGATACCCAAAAGATACATTAGATATTTTGGTTTTTGGTAATGATGCTTGGACAATTCCAATTAAAGATTTGCCGTATTTGCAAGTGGGTCCGTATCATACTAATACCGTTGCTGGTCTGCAATTGGCAATGGATATTCTACGCAGAAAGCGTAATACCAACAAACAGATTTTTATGATTACCGATGGAAAACCAAGCTGCGTTCGCGAGCGAGACGGTTCTTATTATATGAATAGTAATGGTTTAGACGAATATATTGTCGATAAATGCTATACTCAAGCACAACAGGCAAGAAAACTCCATATTCCGATTACGACTTTCATGATTGCTAGAGATCCGTATTTGCAACGTTTCGTAAATCAGTTTACAGAAGCCAATCAAGGGAAAGCATTTTATACTGGAATTAAAGGTCTGGGTGAAATGATTTTTGAAGATTATGAAGCGAATAGGAAGAAGAGGATTAAATAGATAGGTACAAAGGTACAGAGTGACAAAGGTTTAAAGGTTTTTCTGTGGAGACGCACTGCAGTGCGTCTAATTAGGTTCAAAGGCTCAGAGTAGCAAAGGTGCAAAGGTTTCGTTAGCAATAATATAAAGGTTCCGTATATCGTAGAGACGCACTGCAGTGCGTCTACACACAGTAATGACACAATACATTGTCATAAAAAATAAATAACAAAATCTATATTTCAACACAATGGAAATAAATACTATAAAGACATTAGGTCAATTAAAAGCCGCTGGATATAAAAGTACAAGCATTAAAGACGAATTGCGAAATAATCTTCGTGAAAAAATCAAATCGGGAAAACCTGTTTTTGAAGGTGTTCACGGATTTGAAAATACTGTTATTCCTGAATTGGAAAGAGCAATTTTATCTCGCCATAATATCAATTTATTGGGACTTCGCGGACAGGCAAAAACGCGTTTGGCTCGCAAAATGGTCGAATTGTTAGATGAATATATTCCATTTGTGGAAGGTTCAGAAATTAATGACGATCCGTTAAATCCGATTTCTCGTTTTGCAAAGGATTTAATTGCAGAGAAAGGAGAGGAGACTCCAATTGCATGGCTGCACAGAAACGAACGTTTCTTCGAAAAATTAGCAACTCCAGACGTAACGGTTGCCGATTTAATTGGTGATGTTGATCCAATCAAAGCGGCAAATTTAAAATTATCATATGCAGACGACCGCGTAATACACTTCGGAATGATTCCGAGAGCGAATCGCTGTATTTTTGTAATTAACGAATTGCCAGATTTGCAAGCAAGAATTCAAGTAGCGTTGTTTAATATTTTGCAAGAAGGCGATATTCAGATTAGAGGATTCAAATTAAGAATGCCATTAGATATGCAGTTTGTTTTCACCGCAAATCCAGAAGATTATACGAATAGAGGAAGTATTGTAACGCCTTTAAAAGATAGAATTGGTTCGCAGATTTTAACACATTATCCAGAAAGTATCGAAATTGCAAGAGCGATTACAGAACAAGAATCTAAATTGGATCAGAACCAGACCGATGTTGTTTATGTACCGAGTTTGGCTAGAGATATTTTAGAGCAAATCAGTTTTGAAGCGCGTGAAAGCGAATATATCGATAATAAAAGTGGTGTAAGTGCCAGAATGAGCATTACAGCTTTCGAGAATTTAATCAGTACAGCAGAACGACGAGCTTTAATTTCTGGAGCAGATAAAACAACTTTACGTTTATCTGATTTCATCGGAATCATTCCTGCCATTACTGGAAAAGTAGAATTAGTTTACGAAGGAGAACAGGAGGGAGCTAATGTTGTTGCTGAAAGTCTGATTGGTTCTGCCATTCGAACATTATTTCCAGAATATTTCCCTAAAATTGAAAAATTAGAAAAACCAGACGAAAAAACGCCATATTCAGATATTGTTGAATGGTTTTTCGCAGAAAGCGGTTTCGAATTATTGGATGATGCTTCAGACAAAGAATACAAAAGTATTTTAGATGAAGTAACGCCATTAGATGACTTATTAAAAAAATACCAACCTCAATTGGCAAAGGAAGATGTTTATTTTATGAAAGAATTTATTCTTTGGGGATTGGTTGAATACAAAAAACTGAGTAAAGATCGTTTTGCAAAAGGAAATCAGTTTAGAGATATTTACGGAAGTTATATTAGTAAATTTTAAAAACATAATATTAAAATATAATCTGGTCTAGCTGGTTTTTTAAAACCGGCTGGACTTTTTTATTTTACAATAGCTACTTTTACAATCCAAAAATAAATTTATGTTATTCCTTATATTAAGTATTCTTTGCAGTGTTATTGTAGGTGTTATATTCAAAATTTCTAGAAAATATAATGCTAATCCATCACAAATTATTTCGTTCAATTACATCGCCGCGATTACGCTTTGTTACTTTACATTTGCGCCAGATCTAAATGCATTAGATCATAATGCGCCATTAGAAATTTATACTTCTGTTGGAATTTTACTCCCAATATTATTTCTGTTTTTAGCACTTTCTATAAAATATATGGGAATTGCAAAAACAGATGCTGCACAAAGATTGTCTTTATTTATTCCGATTTTGGCGGCTTGGCTGTTATTTAATGAAGGATTTAATACTTATAAAGTTATTGGAGTTTTAGTTGGTTTTGCGGCACTTTTATTCATCTTAAAAAAGCCATCAGACAACGCAGAAAACAAATGGATTTATCCAGCAACGGTTTTACTTGGTTTTGGAGTTGTCGATATTCTTTTTAAGAAAATAGCTTTATATACTGTCGTTCCTTATACAACGTCTTTATTTTTTGTTTTTCTAATTGCTTTTGCTGTTTCTGTTTTAATAGTGATCTATAAGTTATTTATAACAAAAGAAAATTTTACAATAAAAAGCATCCCGTTCGGAATATTGGTTGGAGTTTTTAATTTCTGCAATATTTTATTCTATTTAAAAGCCCATAAAGCATTTGCCGAAAATCCATCTACGGTTTTTGCTGGAATGAATATGGGAGTAATTATTTTAGGAACTCTTATTGGCGCTTTTTTCTTCAAAGAAAAACTATCCAAAATCAATATTTTAGGACTGTTTTTAGCTCTTATGGCAGTTGTTTTCATATTTTTATCGCAATTGCAGTAATTTTTTTTAGTTCATAATCCTTTAGTTTACAGTTGTTTTTGTAAGTAAATAGAAAATATTTAAAATTAACTCTACTAATTCTATAGAATTTGTAAATATATTTTTGTAGCTTTGCTTCAACAATGAAAAACTATAGCCGAAATATTAAGACGTCTTTTAAATGCAGCTTTGCGATGTGCTGTATGATGAATCACGTTTTGAAATGGCGTTAATAGAGAAAGTACTTGTTAGTTATTTTTTTTTTTTAGCCTTTCATTGCACCATGAAAGGCTTTTTTTTGAATCATTAAAAAATCAAGATATGAGAACCAACAGAAATATGAAAATTTTGATGCGTCGCTGCCTAATCAAGATTCCGTGTTGCATCAAATTTGAAGAATAAAAAAGAGAAATAATCTTCAAAAGAAAAGAAGATTAGTAAACATAAAAAGATAACCCAAACCTAAAAACTATATATTATGAGTTCAGAAATTATAAAACATAATCCGTTTCAATCTATGATTGATCGTTTTAATATCGCTGCAGACATTTTGAATTTAGATGATTCAATTAAGCAAAAACTACAGCGCCCTGAAAAACAAATTACCGTAAACTTCGCTATTACTTTAGATAACGGAAACGTTCAGAATTTTGAAGGATACCGCGTAATTCACAACACCGCTTTGGGACCTTCAAAAGGCGGAATTCGTTATGATACTGCTGTAAATTTGGATGAAGTAAAAGCACTTGCCGCCTGGATGACTTGGAAATCTGCTGTAACTGGAATTCCATTTGGTGGAGCAAAAGGCGGCATTATTTGCGATCCGAGAAACCACTCTAAAACAGAATTAGAAAAAATCACACGAGCTTACACCAAAGCTTTATCCGATATTTTCGGACCAGAAAAAGATGTTCCTGCTCCAGATATGGGAACTGGTCCAGATGAAATGGGTTGGTTAATGGATGAATTTTCGTTATTGCACGGAAGACCAATTCATGCAGTGGTAACAGGAAAACATCTTCATTCGGGAGGATCTTTAGGCAGAGTAGAAGCGACAGGAAGAGGAGTAAGCATTATTACGCTTTTGGCACTTCAAAAACTAAAAATCAGACCTGCAAGAGCTACGGCTGCAATTCAAGGATTTGGAAATGTTGGTTTACATTCTGCTTTATTCTTGCATGAAAAAGGAGTGAAAATTGTTGCGGTAAGTGATGTTTCAGAAGCATTTTACAATCCGAACGGAATTAATATTCCTGAACTGATTTTGTATTACAATCTGAATAACAAAACCATAAAAGGATATCCTAATTCGGTAGCAATTAAACATGAAGATTTATTGCTTTTAGATGTCGATGTGTTGATTCCTGCTGCAAAAGAAGATGTGATTACACAGAAAAATGCTGGAGATATTCAAGCCAGAATTATCGTTGAAGGTGCCAATGGACCAGTTGCTTCAGATGCGGATCAAATTTTACATGATAAAAATATATTAGTTGTTCCTGATATTTTAGCAAATGCGGGTGGAGTTACAGTTTCTTACTTCGAATGGCTTCAGAATTCGCTTTTGGAGTCTTGGAGAATTCACCAGATTAATACCCGTTTGGAGGATATTTTAGAGAAAGGTTTTGAGACTGTTTTTAGAGTTGCAGCAAAACACAATGTAACACCTCGAATTGCGGCTTATATTATTGCTTTGAAAAAAGTAGCCGAAACACAATCGGTTAAAGAAGTGGCTTTAGAAGCTCCTTTGTTTAAGCAGAATTAAATCAGGTTTACTTCGTAAAAGATCATTTTCGTTGATTGCGTTTTTTGTCTGCTAAAAACGCAATTGATGGAAGTGTCTTTTTCGTTTGAACTATTAATTATAATTTTTTAGAATCGAAAAGCATCACATAAATGAAAAATATCAATTTTCTAGCCTTTGCCATGCCGGCCTTTTTTCTTTTTTTATTTTTAGAATATAAGCTTGCTCAACGCAGAAAAAAGCCTGAAATTTTTAATTATGAAAGTTCCGTCTCCAATATCTCGATCGGAATTGCAGAGCGTTTGATAAACTTATTTATTGCCGCCAGTTTTTATCAGCTGTATTATCTGATTTATGATGATTATAGACTATTTGAGATTCCGAGTAATGCTTTAGTTTGGTTTGCACTGATTCTTGCTACAGATTTCGTTTGGTATTGGTACCATCGATTAGGGCATGAAGTTAATTTTTTCTGGGCAGCGCATATTGTACATCATCATAGCGAAGAATTTAATTTTACAGCCGCAGCCAGAATTACTACTTTTCAAGCTATAATTAGAACTGGATTTTGGTGTGTTCTGCCTTTAATTGGTTTTCATCCAAGTATGGTTATTACGATGCTAATTGTTCATGGTGCTTATTCTTTCTTTACGCACACACAGCTTATCGGTAAAATAAAATGGTTGGAGTATGTTTTTGTGACGCCTTCAGTTCATGGAGTTCATCATGCTTCTGACGAGAAATATCTAGATAAAAATTACGGAGATATGTTTACTTTTTGGGATCGTCTTTTTGGAACTTTCCAAACCGAAGAAGAAAAACCGAAATATGGATTAACGCATCCGCTGAAAAGCTACAGTTTTTTGTGGCAGCATTTTCATTATTACTTCGAAATCTACGAATTATGGAAGCGCTCCAGCGGATTTAAAGCCAGATGGAATGCTGTCTTCGGAAGTCCAGCTGATATGGATCAAGATATTCGCCCGATTCTAGAAAAGCGTTTTCTGCAAGATAAAGCAGCACCAAATCAGAGACTTCGATTTAAAAATTATCTTTATATCCAGTTAGGAATCTGCACACTCATTCTAACTGTTTTTACGTATTATTTTGATTATTTAGAATTGTATGATAAAGTGTTCGTACTTTCTTTAGTAATCATCACTTTAATCAATTGCGGAGCTTTATTGGAACAGCGCAAATGGATTTATTATCTCGAATATACCCGTTTAGCTATGATCTCGACTTATTTTCTATATGAAGAAGATTTAATCGCATTTTTCTTTGTTCCAATTGCTGTTATGATTTTTGCTGAGCAGTTATTTTCGCTAAGTAAGATTTATCAAAATACCATTTTGCAATTGGAAACAACACAATAAGATAGTCCCAGAGGGACGAAATATTTATAGAAAAGATATTTACAGATGTAGAGAAACCCCAGCGGGGTGACATATTTATATTTTATATGTCACCCCGCTGGGGCTTTTTATGGTCGTTTGAATTGCATTCTATAAATATGCCGCTCCTCTGGAGCAGTAATATTAGTTATCGTTTGCACGCAGCAAAAACCTTAGCATCTTAGAACCTTAGAATCTCAGAAACTTTAAATAGTCTTTATCTCCATAATCTTCTGTTCAAAAGTATCTTTAAAGTCGGATTTACTTTTAATTCTCGTTTTGTATGTATAGATTGTAGCTACAGAAAGTTCTAAGAATTCTGCCATTTGGTTGCTGTCTTGAATTCCTAATCTGTATAAAGCAAAAATTCGCAATTCGGTATTTAAAAGTTCGCCTTTTTTGACAATACATTTATGATCGTTTGGGAATAATTTATTGAAATCGGTTACGAAAGTTGGAAATAATTTCAAGAAGATTTCATCAAACTGATGAAACAGATTTTCGCGTTCTTCCTTTACATTATAGCGCTTTAAGCTTGCAATAACTTCATCTGTTTTTTTGGTGATAATTTTATGCAGCGTACTTTTCTGGATATGATCTATTTTATTAATGAAAGCTGAAGTTGCTTTGATAAAATAGGTAATATATTCTTCTTTAATAGCATTAGCTTCACTCAAGCTCACATTCATTTCCTGTAATTGCAAATACGAATCGGCCATGATTTTTCTCGCTTTATTTTTCTCTTTCAATTGTTTGAAAATGATGCCTAGAAAGACGAAAATAATAACCGTAAGAATTGTCAAAAGAATAATAATCTTCTCCAATTTATCATTCTTATCTTTTACATTATTCAGTTGCGCTTTTTCTATAATTGGAAGAATGGACGAAATCTCAATTTTTCGATGTCTTGCATTATAAAAAGTAGCATCATCCATTGCGATATTGATGTATTCGTTTGCTTTATCCAAATAGCCCATTTTAAAAAGTTCATTGGCTAAATTTCGAAGCGCAACGGTTTCTTTCGTAGCATTTTTAACATCGGCGATGGCAGCGAGAGCCAGATATTGAATGGCTTTTTTCGTATAACCTCTTTCTGAATAAATATAACCAAGGCTTGAAGTGGCGATTCCGTAATAATCTGGAGGTAAATTATAATTGTTAATCCAATAGCTGAAAGCAAATTCGGCGCCTCGCCAATCCTGCTGTTTTAGGCGTTTCAAACTTTCTGCGGCCCAATATTCATTGGTGTTTGTTCCAATTAATTCTAAAGCTTTCTTCAAGAAATGATTTCCCTGTTGTACATAATGAATATTAAAACGCTGATCACGGTTATAATCGGCTAAATCATAGTAAGCGCGAGCTTTGATGTTGTAATATTCAAACTTGTTTTTGAGATCTAGTTTGGTATCGTCAATAACATTTAGGGTATCAATGGCTTCTTTAAAAAGTCCAGAAGATAAAAGCACAAAACCTTCTTTTATTCGGCTTTTGGATAAATATTTTGGGTCTTTTAAAATTTTTGCCTTGATTTTGGATTGCTCTAAATAATAATAAGCCGAGTCGTATTTAAAAGATTTGTATTCATCAAATAATGCCATATAACAGTTATACAACTCTTCGTTATTCTGGTTAAGGGTAAACTTTGATACATTTTTCTTTAAAGACTCGATTTTTCGATATTTCTGTTTCAGATAAATCTCTTTTTTCAAGAGTACCTGATCTAATTCTTCTAAATAAGGATTTGTCTCTTTCGCAGTAAGAGAAAAACCTGCCAGGAAGAAAAGCAGCATCAATATTCTTTGCATGATTTTGTTTTGGTTTAGGGAAAAGTTGGTTGATAGATATAGTTAGTTAATTCGTTTTAAAATTAAGAATAAGTTTGAGATTAAGCTAAACCTGTTTTTCAAGAATCTTGTAAAATGTTTAATAACATAGCTTTAAAAGGTGATTTTCAGAGTGAAAATAAGCTGTAAATGTTAAAAACAGGTAATTTATTTGCAATTATACAATAAAAAGTAATTAAATATATGCATAGTGAAAAAAATATCCTTATTATTTTACATATTGTCATTTTTACCATTTGAAAATACCCGTTTTTTATCTAAACAGCATCTTGATTTTTTACTTATTAGTAAAATTTTAATAAATTGACTATCAGTTGTTTGTGTTTTTTATCGTTTGAATTTCATCTTGATTTTTCTCAGATTTTTTTTTTAAGATTTATTTAACGGGTAGTTTCGCTGTATCCTTTTGAAGGGGATAACAAACTAACAAAAACCAAAAATTTATGAAATGTAAAAGTCTTTATTGGCTAGCTTTTATGATGTGTTTTTTTGCAATCGGATGCGATAACACAGATGACGGAAGCTACGTAGAACCGATTACCCTTTATGAAAAAGTAAACGGGAATTGGGGATTAACAAATCTGAAAATGGTTGATGAAGTTGCGAAAGCAAATAAGATCGAACCAAACGAAGAAAATTTGAGTACTTACTTTAACTACGAAGATTTTAAAATCAAATTTAACGTAGATGAAAAGAACAATCCAACAAGTTATGAAGTAACTGGAGATGTCCCTCCGTTATTTGCTCCTAAAGGATATTGGGCATTGAGCTCAGATTTTCAGCAGACCAACGGTGTTGGAACAAAAATCTACTTGTACAGCGATGCGCAAAAAACGCAAAAAACTGATGAATTGAGATTGGTTGGGGTTCCAGGTAAAACTAAAGAGCTGCAGATTCAATTAACGCATGCTTCTGGAGGTGTAGATTTTGTGTCTTATGTGTTTAAATTATATGCTATTAATTAAAAAGTAATATGAAAAAGTTTATATATACAATTTTACTTGCCTTGTTGATGGCTCCTAATTTTATTCAGGCGCAAGAAGCCGCTGGAGCTGTAGGGCCAATATCATCATTTCCTGTTGTGTACAAATATGATGAACAAGTTACTTGGTACTTTGATATGTCGGCATCGACATTTGCTGAAACTGAAGATTTGTACATCTGGATCTGGTCTCCATCTGAACCAGATGCTGGACACTGGGAAAATTCTTCAGATTTTGCAAAATTGAAATATGAGGGAAATAAAATCTGGAGTTTTACTTTAACTCCAACAGTTTATTTTTCTAAAACTCCAGAACAAATTGCTGCAAGCGATGGATTTTGGTTTCGTTTAAAAAACAAAAACGGATCTAAACAAAGTGATGTTGCTAATGTGGCTTATACTGATTTTTCATCTTTCTATACTTCTGGTGAATTATTTAGATCATATCCATCAAAACCATTAATCGATAAACCGATAAGTATTTTATTTAATGCAAATCTTAATCCAGCATTTGCGGGTACTCCAAGTGTGCATATGCATGGTGGTTTGAATGATTGGGCTATTCAGCAAATGTATGAAGCCGCAAAACCAGATATTGCTGCAAAAACAAAATTAAAAGACTTAGGGAATGGATTTTATAAGATGGATTTTGTTCCTAAGCAGTACTTCAATGCTCCAGATGATTTCGTAATGGAAAAGATAAATTTCCTGATGGTAGCAGAGAATTGGACAGCAAATTCTGGCGATCAGGTTATTTACGCAGGAGAATTTGTTCCGCCACCACCGCCAAGTTTTGCTTTCTTTCCATCACAAATCAGCCAAAAGGATTTTCTTGGAATGTCAAGAAAAAATAATGAGGCAGGTGTAAACAAATTAATCTACACGATTACAGCTGGGCCAAAAACAATTTCAGGTGAGTTTACTGGAGGAACTGCAGAAATTAAAGGTTTTGTCAATTTAGTTTCGGAGCTAAACGGAGTTCCAAGTTTAAGTGAGATCCATGTTCTGGTAAAGGACAATAAAGACAAAACGATTTCGGATACGACGATTCCGCTTAAAACTTTAGATAAATAATCACTATTAAATTAAAACACCAATTCTAATGAATAGTAAAAATACAAAAAGCGTCCTGCATCAAATGTGGACTGCTAAAGGAGCGGTATTGATGATTTTTATGCTTTTTCTTTCTGCCAGCACTTTCGCGCAGACGAAAAAACAAATCTCAGGAACCGTTTATGACAATACGGGTACGGTATTGCCGGGAGCTTCTATCATTGAAGTAGGAACAAAAAACGGAACTACAACAGATTTTGATGGTAAATTTAGTCTTCAGGTAGCCGTAGGAGGTGCAATCGAAGTTTCGTTTATCGGATCGACAACACAAAAAGTTCAAATTACAGGAAGCACTTCTAATGTTGAGGTGCGCCTGCAAAACGATGGATATACTTTAGCAGAAGTTCAAGTAGTTTCTGTAGGTTACGGAAAAGTGAAAAAATCAGATTTAACTGGAGCAATTTCGACAGTTGGAGCAGATGATTTAGTAAAAGGAACTATTTCTTCTACAGAACAAGTATTGCAAGGAAAAGTTGCGGGATTGAATATTATTCGTCCTTCTGGGGATCCTGCAGCGGGTTCTACAATCCGTCTTCGTGGAGGAACTTCTTTAACAGCTAGCAACAGCCCATTAATTGTGGTAGATGGTATTGCAGGAGTAGATATCAATATAGTACAGCCTTCAGATATCAAATCGGTTGACGTTCTTAAAGATGCTTCGGCAACTGCAATTTACGGTTCTCGTGGAGCAAACGGGGTAATCATGATTACAACAAAATCTGGAACAAAAGGTGTTTCTGTTGTATACAGCGGATTAACAAGCGTTGGATATGTAAATGATAATTTAGATTTATTATCTGGAAATCAATGGAGAGGTTATGTGCGTCAGAACGGTATTGCCGATGCAGTAGATTACGGTGCAAATACAAACTGGCAAAAAGCAATCGAGCAGACAGCAATTTCTCAGTCTCATACTTTAAGCATCAATTCTGGAAAAGCAGACAGCGGTTTTAGAACTTCGCTTTCGTATTTAAACAATGAAGGAGTTATTAAAAAATCTGGTTTAGAGAGATTAAGCGGAAATGTTAGCGCTTACCAATTTTTGGGAGATAACAAAGAAGTAAAATTTGATATGGGATTATTTGCAAACATTGACAAATGGCACCCAATTGATTACAGAATTTTTGAAAGAGCTTACAATCTAAATCCAACAATTCCAGTTTACGATGCCAATGGAAATTTTAGTTTGGTAACAGGAAATATTTATGATAACCCAGTTGAGATTTTAACTAACAGAACTTTTGACAATGAAAGACACAGACTTTTGGGTTATTTTAAAACAGATGTAAAATTCTTGAATGATTTTACTGCTACAGCAAATATTTCGTTAGAGCACAATGCTGTAAAAGGAGGAACTTACAAACCATCTTATGCGGTTATGGAAGGACAGACTGAAGGCGGTTTTGCACAAAGAACGTATGCAGAATATACCAATGCTCAAGGTGAACTTTATGTAAATTACAGTAAAGTTATCGACAAACATAATATTAGCGCTTTAGCCGGTTATTCTTATCTTGAAAATATTTACGAAGGTTTCGGAGCGCAAAGAGGTGGATTTGTAACAGATGCTTTCAGCTACAATAATTTAGGAGCTGGTTACAATTATCGTTTAAGTGATGTGTATTCATATAAAGGAAAATCAAATTTGGTTTCTTTTTATGCTCGTGCGAACTATGGTTACGATGGTAAATATTTATTGACAGCAACTGTAAGACGTGATGGATCAAGCCGTTTTGGAGAAAACAATAAATGGGGAACTTTCCCATCTGCTTCTGCAGCTTGGAGAGTTTCTAACGAAGAATTTATGGAATCTTCAAAAGGATGGTTAGACAATTTAAAACTTAGAGTAGGTTGGGGGATTACAGGAAACCAAGATGGAATCGGTGAATACAAATCGCTTTCTATTTTAGGAGTTGGAAGTGATAGTTACTATGATCCAGTTACCAAAACTTGGAGTTTGGCTTATTCTCCAAAGCAAAATCCAAATCCTGATTTGAAATGGGAATCTACAGAACAAGTCAACATCGGTTTTGATTTCGGTCTTTTCAATAGAATTACAGGATCTTTTGAATGGTATTCTAAAACAACAAAAGATTTACTATATACTTACGAAGTGCCTCAGCCTCCATATTTAGTGGGAACAATGTTGGCAAACGTTGGTGAAATGTCAAACAAAGGAGTAGAGTTAACTTTGAATGCAGATATCATCAGAGGAGATAAATTCAATTGGAATGCAAATTTGACTCTTGGACATAACGTTCAGAAAATAGAAAAACTTTCTAACCCAACTTATAAAACAGATGTTATCTACAGCGGATCTCTTCACGGTTTAGCAGGGATGTCTGGACAATATTCTCAAATTATTGCCGAAGGATATCCTGTTGGAACTTTCTGGGGATTCAAAAACGCAGGCTTAGATTCTAACGGAAAAATCCAGTATTACAATGCAGCGGGACAAGTAGTAGATGAAAGCGCTTTGGTTGATGCTGACAAAACAGATTTAGGAAATATTCAGCCAGATTTGACTTTAGGTATCGGAATGAATTTTACTTATGGAAATTTTGATCTTGGACTTTCAGGTTACGGAATGTTTGGACAAAAAGCTTTAAATGCAACAAACATGATGTTAAACGATCCGAACAGATTGCCAGCTTTTAATGTGCCAGATTCTTTTTTAAGCAGCGGTATTACTTCTGCTCCAAAGTATTCTGATTACTGGATTGAAGATGCTTCTTTCTTTAGACTTCAGACCTTAACTTTTGGTTACACTTTGCCATTAAAATACAAAAAATCGAAAGTTAGAATGTATGTAATGGGAGAAAACTTATTTGTAATTACAGGTTACAAAGGTGTAGATCCGGAGATTGGTTTAAATGCTCAGGATGGCGTTGGTCAGACTGGCGTAATGGATCAAACTGGTTTGGCAGCTCCTGGAATTGATAAATACAACAATTATCCTCGTCCAACTACTATTTCTGTTGGATTAAATTTTACGCTGAATAACTAAGCGAATTGATAACCATAAAATATTAACAATGAAAATCAAAATAACAGCAGCAATACTTTTAAGCATGCTTTTTACGGTATCATGTACTGATTTGAACGAGCAGCTGTATGATCAGGTAGAAGATGGAAATTTCGGAAATACAACCAAAGAGGTTGATGCGCTGGTAGGTGGAGCATACTCTTCATTGAGAGGATTCAAAGATGATATCTCAAATAATTACCCAACCTCCGAATATGTTTTCTTTTTGAGTGAAGTCGTTTCTGACGAAGCTACAATTCCGACAAGAGGTACAAACTGGTACGATGGAGGACAATACCAAGATGCGCAAAAGCATACTTGGAAAGCAGACAATAGAATGATTCTTACTGCTTGGCGTTACAATTATACAGGAGTTGCTAAGATCAATGCAATTATTTATCAAATCGATAAATCATCACTTAGCGATAAAGCAAAAGAACCGATTTATGCTGAGTTGAAAGCACTTAGAGCATATTACTACTATAATCTTTTAGATTTATTTGGAAATGTGCCAATAGTAACCAATTTTGAAGACACATCTCTTCCAACCAATTCAACAAGAAAAGAAGTTTATGATTTTGTTGAAAAAGAATTGACAGACGCTCTTCCGTATTTAAATCCAAATGTGGTGTATTCTAAAATGACTAGAAATGTTGCGTATTCTATTTTGGCAAGACTGTATCTTAATTCAGAAGCGTTTATCGGTCAGCCTCGTTGGCAAGACTGTATCAATATGTGCCAAAAGGTTACAGGATACAGTTTAACACCAGATTTCTTTTCGAATTTTGTGACAGAAAACCAGACTTCTCCAGAAATTATTTTTGCTATTCCTTACGATTCAAAAGCAGGAACACTTGGAAATTATATGAGCTCAATGTCTTGTCACTACAATCAAAAATTAGCAATTTCTGCAATTCCAAATAACTATCCTTGGAGTGCAAACGGAATGTGCGCGCAGCCAGGAGTTTATTCTTCTTTTGCTGATACAGACAAAAGAAAGAAATGTATGCTAGAAGGCGATCAGATCAATCTTGCTACAGGTTCTGTAATCATGATGGACAACGGAGAACCGTTAACATATACAGAAAACTTGACAAGCTTAGAAGATGCAAAAGAAAATGAAGGTGTTCGTTTGCATAAATACGAAATGAAAGCAGGAGAGCAATGGGAACGTGACCACGATTTTGTGTTAATTCGTTATGCAGAAATCTTAATGATGCAAGCAGAATGTTACGTTCGTTTAGGTTCTCCAGATTTAGCTAGACCATTTGTACAGCAAGTAGCGTCTCGTGCAGGTGAAGAATTGCCAACAACAATTGACCTTAAATTTATTGATCAAGAGTTATTGAAAGAATTCACATTCGAAGGAAGAAGAAGAACAGACAACATTCGTTTTGGAACATTCTTCGAGCCATGGTGGTCAAAAGGCACAACGGAAAAATACAGAGCAATTTTCCCAATTCCGAGTACTGTTTTAACTACCAATAAAAATCTTAAACAAAATCCTGGGTATCCAAATTAGGTTACTAGAATGTCAGTCTTCCATGTTGGTTAGTCGTGGAAGGCTGACATGTTTTTAATTTTTTTAGTCGCAAATCCTAAAGATTATAAACTGAATTATAGGATTTAAAAAAGGATTTTGTTTCACGCAGATTCTACAGATTAAAGCAGATTTAGTTTTAAATCTTGAAAAAAAATAATCTGCGCGTATCTGCCTAAATCTTTTTAAATCTGCGTGAAATAAATTAATCAAGAATAAAATCCTTTTATTTCTTTTATCCCGATGGCTATCGGGAGTGGCAGAAAAAAAAAGTAATCATGAGTTCTAAATAAATATTATCTCAATATGAAAAGATATATCACATCGTTGGCTTTTGGTTTAATAAGTATTGTGATGGTTGCCGGTTGCAGCAGCGATGACAAAGGCTCAGACAAGCCAGTAGAACCAGAAATAACAAAACCTGTTGCGATTGAGAAAACCAACAGCACCAAGATTTATATGCATTATATGCCGTGGTTTGAAACCAACGAAAGCAGTGCCGATAAAAAATGGGGATATCATTGGACAATGGCAAACAAAAATCCGAACAACGTAGGAGCAAACGGCCGAAGAGAAATTGCATCGTACTATTATCCGCTGATTGGGCCTTATCACTCAGGCGATAAAAATGTGATTGAGAATCATTTATTATTGATGAAATATTCAGGAATTGACGGAATTCTAATCGATTGGTACGGCACTTACGACGTAAATGATTACGGAATGATTAAAGAAAATACAGATCAGCTTATTGAAATGCTGGATAAAGTAGGTTTAGAATATGCCATTGTATACGAAGATCGATTCTTGACAAATGTTGTGAATGCAGGAAAAGCAATTTCGGTAACAGGCGCAGCAAAAACAGATTTGGCTTATGTAGAAAAGAATTATTTTTCGGATGCTAATTATATTAAGATTAATGGTAAACCGCTGTTAATGAATTTTGGACCAATTGTTCTACAGACCCCCGCTGAATGGACAAATGTCTTTAATACTTTAACAGCAAAACCAACTTTCTTGACACTTTGGGATCACTCTTCGATGGCAGGAGAAAATGCTTCTGGAGAATATGCTTGGGTATACAAAGACAACAGTTATCTCACAAACTTTTATACCAACACAAAACCAAAATTGAGTGTTGCAATGGGAAGTGCTTATCCAGGTTTTAAAGATTTTTATGCCGCAGGCGGAGGTGGAGCAGCGATTGGATGGACGATCGAACATAACAACGGAGCGACACTTGACGAAACTTTGACTTTGGCAAAAAATGCAAATGTAAATTACTTGCAGCTGATTACGTGGAATGATTTCGGAGAAGGAACGATGATCGAACCAACAGTTGAATTCGGTTATTCTTTTATCGAAAAAATAAAAACTTTCTCTGGAGTAAAAAATACAGAAAGCGTATTTCCAGATATCAGCAAATTGTATGATTTACGCGTACAGAAAAAAGGAAATGTCGAGGCCCAGAAAAAACTCGATCTAGCTTTTAATTATTTTGTTTCTATGCAACCTGCTAAAGCAAAACAAGTGATGAGCGAAATTAAATAGAGCTGTAATTAATACAATTTAAATAATGAAAAACAGAAAATATAGATACTGCCTAATAGCTTTTGCATCAATGCTTGTTATGGCTTGCAGTACTAAAAAAACGTATAAAATCAGTTCTCCGGAAAAAGTCTCTGAATTAACTTTTGAATTGACTCCTTCAGGACAGCCTCAGTATAGTTTTTCTTCTAACGGAAAATCGGTTATTGAACCGTCACTTATGGGATTTGAATTTCAAGGTTTAGCTAAAATGACAGATGGATTTGAAGTCGTTTCGACAGAAGAAAAATCGGCAGATGAAACTTGGGAACAGCCTTGGGGCGAATTCAAAAAAGTTAGAGATCATCATAACGAACTGATTGTTCATTTAAAAGAAGCAAAAGGTGAGGAGCGTTTGGTGGATATCATTTTTAGAGTTTTTGATGATGGAGTTGGATTTCGCTATGAATTTCCAAAACAGCCTCATTTAGGAAAAGTGAAAATCTCTAACGAAGTGACGCAATTTACTTTTAAAGATAATAACGAAGTTTGGTGGATTCCAGTTCATCGCGAAAACAGCTATTACGAAAGTGAGTACCGCAAAACGTTGATGAGCAAAACAGATACGATTAATACACCCGCGACTTTTGAAACCAAAGACAAATTGTACGTAGCCATTCACGAAGCCAACCTAACAGATTTTGCTTCAATGACGCTTTTAAAAACTACAGACAAACAATATAAAAGCGATTTGGTGCCATGGGCAGATGGTGTAAAAGTATATGCAGAAACACCTTTTAAAACGCCTTGGAGAACTATTGTGGTTGGTAAAACTCCTGGAGATGTAGCAACTTCTACGATTATGCTGAATTTAAATGAACCTTCAAAAATTGAAGATTTATCTTGGATTACTCCATCAAAATATATTGGAATCTGGTGGGGAATGCACCTAGAGAAATACACTTGGGGACAAGGTCCAAAACATGGAGCAACAACCAAAAACACAAAAGAATATATTGATTTTGCTGCGAAAAATGGTTTTGACGGAGTTTTAGTTGAAGGATGGAATGAAGGCTGGGACGGCGATTGGACTGCTGACGGTTCTGCGTTTAGTTTTGTAAAAGCCTATCCAGATTTTAATTTGGAAGAAATTACGAAATACGCAGCCATTAAAAATGTTCGTTTAATCGGGCATCATGAAACGGCTGGAGCAACCAAAAACTACGAAAACCAGTTGGAAGATGCATTCAAGTTGTATCAGAAAATGGGAGTGAATTCGGTTAAAACGGGTTACGTAAACAAATATTTGGACAAAAAAGAATGGCACGACAGCCAGTACGGAGCACGTCATTACAGAAAAGTAATCGAAACTGCAGCCAAATATCATATCATGATTGACAACCACGAACCAATGAAAGGAACTGGTTTACAGCGTACATATCCAAACTTTATGTCTCAAGAAGGTGGACGGGGACAAGAATATAATGCATGGTCTGTAGATGGAGGAAATACGCCAGAGCATTTAACTACTTTGCCTTTTACAAGAATGCTTTCTGGTCCATTCGATTACACACCCGGAAACTTCAATTTTGATTACAAAACTCCATCTGGAGCAAAAGTGCAGACTACTTTGGCAAATCAATTGGCATTGTATGTTATTATTTTCAGTCCGTTGCAAATGGCATCTGACTTGCCTGAAAATTATGAAGGAAAGCCAGAATTTCAATTCGTGAAAGATGTGCCGTGCACTTGGTCTGATACTAAAGTTTTAGATTCTAAAATTGGAGAATACACTACAATTGCCCGCAAAGATTGGGATGAGAAAAATTGGTACTTAGGATCAATAACAAATAGAAATGCAAGAGATTTAAAAGTAGCCTTATCATTTTTAGACAAGGATAAAGAATACGAAGCAGAAATCTATGCAGACGGAGCTGGAGCAAATTATAAAACAAACCCATATCCGGTTACGATCTCTAAACAAAAAGTAAACAGCAAATCTGTTTTAGATATCAAATTGGCAGCTGGTGGAGGAACAGCAGTAAAATTCTCTCCAATCGAAAAATAAATATTAGTTAAGTTTTATTTTGAGTTAAGTTAAGTTTAAGTTTGGCAATAAACCCGATAGCTGGAGAGTTATCGGGTTTATTTTTTTGTTTCAAGTTTCAGGTTTCAAGTTGGAGTAACTTTGAGTGTAATTTTTACCGCAAAGTGCGCAAAGATTTACGCAAAGTTCACAAAGCTTTTTGATGAAATTTTAATCTCGCAAAGACGCAAAGTCGCAAAGTTTTATATATATACTTTGCGACTTTGCGAGATTATTTCGTTAAGCTAAAAAAAACTTAGAGCCTTAGCATCTCAGCACCTCAGAACCTTTATTTAGTTACTTTAACATGCTTTCCAAAAGTGTAAACCGCTGTAATTGTTGGTCCGTTATAACCCCATTTTAAGAAGCCATTTAAACGTTCTTGAACCGTATCTATTCTAAAATTCAAACCAGTATAACCTGCAGTAAGGCTAAAATTGTCTACAACATTATACAAAACCGATAAATTGTAACTTATGATTCGCCCATCGGTTTCATCAATTTTTACTGCAAGATAATTTACGTTAGCATATAAACCCCAGCGTTTTCCAAGAACAAATTCTCCCCAAATTCCAACATCTGGCAATGGAGCAGTAAAGTCAAAAGTATCATGATATTCAACACTTTGTGTATTCGCATTTAATTTTAGACCTAAGTCTGCAAAAAGAACATGCGCACCAATTAATAAACCAGCTTGATATTTAGGTTTCGATAAAATAGCGTAGCCATAAGCAATTCTAGCGATCTGAACATTAAAAGTACCACGAACACTTCCATTCAATGGATAAGTATGGTCTCCGAAATTTATATCTCTTTGCAGTGTTTTTGTTGCAGTTCTATCTAGCACAAAATACTCAAAACCTAATCTTGATCTTTTGGATATACGCCAATCAAATGTTCCTAAAAATGATACGGTCGATTTAGAAAATCCTAAATCACTTTCCAGATCAATTTCAGTTCCTATATTTCCGTTGTTGCCTTCAACTTTAACTTGGGTGTTATTTACAGGAAAAAAACCGCCAGCAGTTACTTTAAATTTTCTATTGTGCCAGGGCAGATCATCTACAGTATTATCTTGGAAATCGTCAGTTTCAGTTTTGAGAATTGTTAAGCCTTCGTCTTTACTGTTGTCTGCAACAGTTTGAGCGTTTAGCGGAATCCAAAGGAGCATCATTACCAAAAAAATAAATAATTGTTTCATCAGAGTAATTTTTAAGTTTTTATTAGGCAATATTTAACATTTAAAGTTAGTAAAAATAATCGTTCATTTTTCTTTTTATAGCTGAATTATTTTTTGAAATGAATTGTATATCAGTAAAATAAGAATTTGTTTGAAAAATAGTTGACATGTCACTCTTTTTTGTAATTTTGACACATGGAAAAAAAACATACCGATAAAGACAGTTTTTCAAATTTTTGGAAAGAAGAAATATCAGATAGTTTCTTCTTTCAGATCCATCGTATAAAACGAGCAATTTTTAGACGCACAAACGCGTTAATGACTGAAGCAGGAATCACATTACAATTAGAACAACTGCCACTGCTTATGATTTTGCATCATAAAAGTTTTTCGCAGAGAGAATTGTCAGACAAAACAATGCGTGATAAGTCGTCTATTTTAAGAAGCATTTCAGCACTAGAAAAAAAGAATTTGGTTGAGGTGGTGAAAGATAAAATGGACAAGCGAAAAAACATTGTAAGTCTTACAAATGAAGGGATCGCATTGGCTAAAAGCATTCGATCTCTAATGAAAAGAGCGGAAGAGGAGGTAATGTCTGTTTTTTCTCCAAAAGAAAGAATCGAGGCTTTGAATGCAGTAAGATCTTATGCAGATAAGCTAGAAACGCTTTAATTTTTTTTGAACTTTAAAAGTTGATATGTCAACTTATTTTTAAATTATTATTTTGAATAAATGAAAAAAAATGAATTGTTAGAAGGGCCAATCCTTTCTTCATTATTAAAATTAGCCATTCCTATTATGATTGCTAATTTATTACAAGCGGCATATCAGTTAGTTGACGCTTTTTGGGTTGGACGTTTGGGCGGCGATGCTGTTGCGGCGGTTTCAATAAGTACGCCTGTAATATTTTTAACTATAGCTTTAGGAACTGGATTGGCAATTGCCGGTTCTATTTTGATTGCGCAATATTTTGGAGCAGGAAACCAGAAAATGGTCAATCACGTGGCGGCGCAGACTTTGTCGATGGTAATTATTGTTTCTGTTTTCTTGTCGATTATCGGATATATTTTAAGTCCCTATTTTTTATATCTGCTAAAGGTAGAGCCAACGGTTTATGTTGATGCGTTAGGATTTATGCGTGTTGCATTTGTCGGTTTGGTTTTTAGTTTCGGATTTATGATTTTCCAATCGATTATGCGTGGTGTTGGACGTGTAACTTTACCTGTTTATATAGTTTTAGGTACTGTTATTTTAAATTTTGCATTAGACCCTTTATTCATTTATGGATGGAATTTTATTCCAGCATTAGGAGTAAAAGGTGCTGCTTTAGCAACTTTATCTACACAGCTTTTGGCGATTATTATCGGATTTGCAATTTTGTTTAGAGGAAAGCACGGAATACATCTTCGCATTGCCGATTTCAAACCTGATTATAAACATATTAAAAGAGCTTTCGAAATTGGTTTTCCGTCTTCAATCGAACAATCCATGCGTGCTTTGGGAATGATGGCGATTACATTTTTGATTGTTCGTTTCGGTACATTGACCGTTGCTTCTTATGGAGCGGGTTCCAATTTGATTCAGCTGATTTTAATTCCAGCTTTAGGTTTGTCCATGGCGATTGCCACTCTTGTTGGACAAAATATTGGTGCAGGAAATATTGATCGTGCCGCTCAAATATCAAAATTAGGAGCCTATCTAGGCTTCGGATTATTGACAGGTTTAGGAGTTATAGCTTTTATATTTGCTCCTTATTTAATAGCCTTTTTCGTTCCAAATGATCAAGCGGTTATTGATGGGGGAACAGAATTGTTGAGAATTACGTGTCTATCCTGGGGATTTTTAGGTTTGCAGCTTTGTTTGACTGGAGTGTTTCGTGCTGTTGGAAATACCAAACTGCCTATGATTCTTACGCTGGTTTCGCAATGGGTAATTCAGTTTCCGCTTGCTTACATTTTGTCTCATAATACTTCGTTAGGTAAAATCGGAATTTGGTGGGCTTTCCCAATAGCTTCTGTTGTAACGGCTTTAATCACAGTTGCAGTTTATGCAAAAGGCGATTGGAAAAAAGAAAGGTTAACAGGCAAAACCAATAAATTGATCGATAAGGTCGAAAGCGAAATTGTGAAGGAAGGATTTGATATTTCTAAGTAAAGGTTCTGAGGTGCTGAGATACTAAGGGTCTAAGTTTTTTTTGTAGAGATGCACTGCAGTGCATCTAACGAAAGATTGGCAGATCACGGATATCCTGCATTTGAGACGCACTGCAGTGCGTCTCTACAGAAATTCTTTGTCGATTAGTTGTATTGAATGGCTAAATGTTTCAGAAACTTGTTTTGAAATCGTAATTGCGTGAGGGATGGGAATAAGCTGCCGAAGCAGCATGGACAGCCCGACACCATTATAAAAAAGGGCGAATAAGCGGTTGCTATTGTTTGCCCTTTTTTTATAATGGTGGCACGCCCAGATTATTTTACTTTTTAATTTTCTAAATATATTTTTATGAAAGGCAAAATAAATTTTAAGTATATTAGAACCTTAGTATCTTAGCATCTCAGAACCTTAGCACCTTTAAAAAAATGACAAAAACTTTAAAACGTTATTTTATAAAATCTTTCATTGTATTAGCCTTAATCCATTTAGCCTATTTTTTATACGGTTTTTTTACTTTTAAAGGAATCGCTAAAATTAACATCTACACCGAGTTTTATCGTTTTAAATTTTATGATGACGTTTCGATTTCGCACTTTTTTGTAAGCGGATTGTTTTTGTTCTTCTTTTTAATTTTTCTGGTTCGCAACCATTCAAGAGAAAATTATAAAGGAAGCAGTCTTTTTAAAATTGCTGTTTGTTTACTGTTGATTTCATTCCTGACTTTTTCATTTTTTATCAGCTTCAGTTTTGGAATGAATGCGAAACTGAAAACAGAATTGTCTGAAAATGATTTTAATAAGGATAAAAAACTGCTGAATGTCTTAAATCCGTTTTTGTATGGATATACCTCTTATAGTTCTGAAAAGCTGTTCAATTACGAGAATATTCTATATCCAAAACCTTATCCTGTAATTAAACAAGAAGATACAATTGTGCCAGGCGAATATGCTATTACAGAAACAAGCTATTACAGTATTGATACTATCAAGGCTTTAACCAGCACTTTTGACAAAACGACAAATAAAGCAGACAGTATTTTTGATATTTTGGGTTTCGATAAAGAAGAATTGTATAAAAGAGTACTATCAAAAACGGTTATTGGAGATAGCACAAAGATTATTTTTAAGAGTGTTCAAGTGCATCCCGAGCATGATGATGACATTTGTATTTTTATAGAAAATAAATCTCTATTTAGTACCGTTCAAGGAGATTCTATTGATAAACAAAAATATCAGGCAGCGGTAGATCGTTACAAATTGCTCTATAATTCTAAAAAAGATTCGCTAACATATACTTTTCAGCAACTAGACACACTTTTAAGAAAATACAATATAGAAACAAGTCTGATTCCGAAGCAGCTTTCTCAAGATGTCTATCATTACAAAGCCAATCGAGACGAACCGCTTAACGGAATTAGAAATACGTTTGATAGAAAAGCTTTAACAGAAAGATTTACAACTTTAGATAAATTATTCTACGAACCTAATTACTTGCATCCGAATATTATTGCAATCTATTTTACTGTAATTGTTGTAGTTTGGGCTGTATTGTTTTTGTTTTATATCCTTTTCAATAAGAAAAAAGTTCAATAACAATGACAATTTCAAAAATCAAAAAATAATTTAAAAATGTTATTGGAATTTGGAATTTGATTTTTACTAAACCCTATGATAGTCTGCTTTCCAATGCACAATGGCTTTTTTGATCGCGTCGCCAGTCAAGCTGTTTTTTAAAACATCTTCTACGAGCGGAATCAATTCGTCATCTGGAGCAAAGCGCAATGCAAATATTTGATCGTCTGTAAGTTTGTATTCAAATTCTTCAAATCTTTTGCCTGTAAGGGTAAAATAGCGGTAGCGCATTTCTAAACGCACAATTCTGTTTTGCAGCGTTAATGCATAATGCTGGCGCAACATATAAGCCAGTACAAATAGAAAAATAAAAACAGCGCTTATAAATGCCCATATTAAATGATCTTCTGTCGTAATGCTCAAATAAATGCTTGCAATTAAGAATAAAATTAAAACAGGGTAATATATAAAATGGTGTGGTGTATAAAACCGTATATGATTATAATATGTCTGGATTTTCATGTTTTTATCTTTAAATGGTAGCCTATAAAAACAAAACTACTCTATATTTCTATAGAGTAGCTTTTTCCCAAAAATAAACTAACATAACCAATGTTCTCTTTATAGACTAAACTTTTTACAGTTTGCTTTGTAAATTTTAATAAGAAGAAAGCCTTTTAATTTCATCAATCAAACTTCTAATATGGCTTACTTTTCTTTGATGTAAAATTAGATAGAGAGCAGTTGTTTTTTGTTATACTTTAAACGAAAAAAGTTACATGATTCCAATATTTGCATTTTAATTATATAAAATCAGAGAGTTTATAATAAGGTTTTAATGACGCTCCATTCCTCTAATTTACTTTGGAAACCCTTGCTAGCATTGGCAGGACTTGTTGACGGAAGCGTAAACGTTTTATATTCTTTAGTTAAATGGACATATTTTTTAAAAAACGTCGCGGCTTTTTGTCCGTTAAAAAGAATGCTTTCTATTTGACTGTGCGTTTCTAAGAAATTTTCAAAATCATTGGCGATTTCATTTTTGATAGCGCTGTCTAAGCTTCCAACGCGCTCGCAAAATTGTAAGACATCCCAGAGAGCAATGTCATTTTTTATTAATAAGTTTTTTCGTATTTCATAATCGGTAGAAAAATCTTCTCCCAAAATCTGAAACATAAATTTCCAAAAGTTATTCTGATTATGACCATAATATTGATTGAGTTCTAAAGATTTTGTTCCAGGCATGGTGCCTAAAATCAGAATTTTAGAAGTAAGAGAACTAATAGGAGCAAATGAAAAACTTTCCATATTTATTTCTTAAAGAATTGTAATGTATGGTAAAATAGGCATTTATAGGGAATTATAAAACAAAACCAAAAAATTATATAACATTTTTGGTCTGTCTTTGGGCGAACTTTGGTATTCAGATTTTTAGAAAGTAATCTGTTGAGCAAATTATAATTTTAAATCCGACAAACATGAAAATAGTTACTATAAATACAGAGAAAACTCAAAATATATTTGATGAACTTCAGACAAGTTTTGGCGGTGAAGTTACTTTTGATTTAGACGAATATACACTTGAAGTAGACAATAGTCTTGCAGTAGGCTCGATTATCGGAGCTTCTTTTGCCGATAATATTTCGTATGTTCAGTTTGATATGACGTTTTCAGCAGATCTTAGACTTGATATTCTGAATGTAAAATCTGCGCCAATTTATTTTGCTTATTGTTCTAAAGGTAATCTTTCGCACAGTTTCGGATTAAATGGAGAAGAGCGAAAACTAAAAACTTTTCAGACCGCAATTGTTACATCAAAACAAAATCAGGACAATGTTTTATTCTTCGAAAAAGGGAAAAAAACAAAGCTGACTTTAATTATTGTGGGAACTCAGATTGATCACGCAAATCAAGCTCATTCTTTAAATCAACAGGTGAAAGATACATTTTTTGAAAACAATCAAGTTTCAGATTTCTTTTATATTGGATCTTACAATCTGCAGATTGCAGAAAAAATTGAACAGCTCAATTCGATTACTCAAACCGGAATTGTTAGAAATTTATTGAAAGAAGGCATCATGAGAATTATTCTTGCTATGGAAATCCAACAGCATTCAGACGATCTACATGCTTTTGGAAACGATTCAAACGGATTAACATTGAGAGAATTGGAAGGAGTAAAAGAACTTTCGGAGTTTATAAAATCAAATCCAGAAGAAGCGTTTTCAATTAAATCGTTGAGCAAAAAATCGGGTCTTTCTCCAAACAAACTTCAAGAAGGTTTTAAAATGATCCACAATCGCACTGTCAATGATTATATTACTCATATGAGAGTGCTTAAAGCAGAAATTCTAATCAGAACCTCTGATCTGAATATTTCAGAAATCGTATACTGCATTGGTTTCACCAGCAGAAGCTATTTCTCTAAAATATTCAAACAAAAATTCAACTGCAGCCCAAAAGAGTATAAGTTTAATTTGAATTCTTTGGCAATTACTGCGTAATTGAGGTGCAAAGGTTCATAGGTGCAAAGGCACAAAGTTTTTATCGTAAATAATGTAGTTAGCTATTAAGCAATATATATAGAGAGTCTAAGATTAAATCTTAGACTTTTTTTGTGAAAAAACTTTGCACCTCTGAACCCCTGAACCTTTGTACCTAAAAAAAATCTTTACAAAAGATTTTTTTTATACATTTGCATAACTAGTTATATAATTAATTATTTGTTATGGAGTTTTTTGATAAAGTTGGAAAATCGGCACTTGGAAGCCGTTTACGTTTAATGACAGCTGTTGTGACAGACGATGCTGCTAAAATATATGAGTTGTATGGAGTTGATTTTGTGCCGAAATGGTTTCCTGTATTTTATACATTGGCAGAGGAACGTGAAATTACCATTACCGAAATTGCCAATGAAATAGGACATTCTCAGCCTTCTGTAAGTAAAATTATTCAAGAAATGATTTCAGCAGGATTAATTCAGGAAAGTGCAAAAACAGATGATAAACGCAAGAATAATGTTGTGCTGACTGAAAAAGGAATTTTAATTTCGAAGAAAATCAAACAGCAGTTGGAAGATATTGATCTTGCCATTGAAGAAATAATAGCAGAAAGCAAACATAATCTTTGGGCAGCGCTAGAAGAATGGGAGTTTTTGCTAGAACAAAAATCTCTGATTAAAAGAGTTAGCGAACAAAAGAAAAAGAGAGAAAGTAAAGACGTAAAAATAGTCGATTACAAGCCAGAATATCAGGAAGCTTTTAGAGCGTTGAATGTAGAATGGATTTCAACTTATTTCGAAATGGAAGAAGCGGATTATAAAGCGCTAGATAATCCCGATGATTATATTCTTAAAAAAGGAGGGAAAATTCTTGTGGCTTTATATGAAAACGAACCTGTTGGAGTTTGTGCGCTGATTAAAATGAATAATTCGGAATACGATTTTGAAATGGCAAAAATGGCTGTTTCACCCAAAGCACAAGGAAAAAGCATTGGATGGCTTTTAGGAAAAGCAATTGCCGAAAAAGCAAAAGAACTCGGTGCCAAGAAAATATATTTAGAAAGCAATACAATCTTAAAACCAGCCATAAATCTGTATTACAAATTAGGTTTCGAAAAAGTTTTTGGACTTGAAACGCCTTATAAGAGATGTAATATTCAGATGGAGTTGGTTCTTTAGGAAAGGTTCAAAGGTTCAGAGGCTCAAAGGTTCAAAGGTGCCATGCCTTAAAGTTTATTAGTTTGTAAAGGTTCAAAGCAAATACGACAAAGATTGAAAACTTTGTAACTATGTCCCTTTGAACCTTTGCAACTAAAAAAATCACCTTCCAAATCGATAATAATCTAAATCTGTATTTTTTTTGTTGTTCAATGAATCTAGGATAGAATTCATTCCGATTACGCTGAAGGTGATTCCATTTCCACCAAAGCCTAAAACGTAATGTTCATTTTTTCTCGGATTTGGTTTTCCGAAGTAGGGAAGACCATCTTTAGTTTCTCCAAAAGTACCCGCCCAGGAATAATCAATTTTAAAGTCTAAATCTGGGAATCGTTTAAAAAATTGTTTTAAAAGATATTGTTCTTTTTTAGGAAGCAGTTTATCGCGTTTGTTGGTGTCTTTAAAATCTTCATCGCCTCCACCCATTATGATGCGATTGTCTTCTGTTGTTCTAATGTAATGATAAGGCGAAGCGGTGTCCCAAAATATCGTGTTTCTAAAATTTTCAGGAAGATCAGAATGACTTTCTGAAGCAATCACATAAGTGCTTTTTAAATCAACCACTTTTTCTTTTAGCGTTTCCGTGCTTTCGTAACCTGTACAATGTATAATGTGATCGGCTGTGATAACCTGTTTTGTGCCTGTCGTGGCAATAATTTTTCCCTTTTGATGCTGAATGGTTGCTATATTGGTTCGGTCAAAAATTTGCATTCCTTTTTCATGGCAATGAAACAAAAGATCGCTTGCAAGTTTGAAAGGATCCATAACCGCTGCAGTTTTAGATTCTATTCCTGCAATAGCGTTCAAACCCATTTTTTGCAATTCTGATCTGCCAAGCCAGCTAATTTCAAATCCATGCTGTTTTCTGGCTTTGTACTCATTTTTTAAATAAGGGACATCTTTTTTTAAAGTCGTGAAATAAATGCTTTTTTTGAATTCGAAACCACAATCACAGCCCACTTCATCAATAATATTTCGCAGGTCAAAAATGGCTTTTTTCCCATTCTGATAACTTTCTACGGCGCATCTGGTACCGCGAAGTTTAATGAGCTGATGCAGCGGAACATCAATTTCATATTGGAGAAGTGCCGTGCTTCCCGAAGTGCTCCCTCCGCAGACATCACGACGGTCGACAAGAACAATTTTTTTTCCTTCGTTTAATAATTTATAAGCAATTAAAGCTCCTGTAATACCGCCGCCCATTATTAAAATGTCGGTTGTAATATCGGAATCTATTGAAGGATAACTTTGTTTTATGGCGTTTTTTAAAGGCCAATAGGTTTCAGTAGAGCTCAATTTCATTTTTTGGTTATTTTTTTAGAGGTATTCTTGGTAGTTTTTTTTGCGTTATCTGGTTTTATATTTTTTTCTTTTTTACGATTATGAAGTTCATTTGCTTCGGCAATAGAATGAGAAGTTCTTATTGATTGGTCTTTTTTTGCCAATTGGCTTAAATGATGGTAATATTTTTGAATAATGATCATCTCTTCTTCGGTCATATTTTCAATGTCCACAAGGCTATTGCTGGATAATTCATTTGATGCCACGAGTTCGTTTAGTTTTAATTGAATGGCAAGCGAATCTTTATTTTGTGCCTTTTGAATTAAAAAAACCATTAAAAAAGTAATTATTGTAGTTCCTGTATTGATTACCAATTGCCAAGTTTCAGAATAATCGAAGATTGGTCCAGAAGCAGCCCAGGCTACAACAAGGGCGAAGGCTCCAATAAAAGCTGGAGTACTTCCTGCAGCTTTTGAAACTTTTGTAGCAAACTTTTCGAATGCACTGCTTTTATGTTGAGATTTAGAGTTCATTATTTTTTTGTTTTGGGTTTGCTAACTTTTTCTTCTCGAATAACTTTATTGTTTTTTTCATCATAAACAGCAGGATTGATTTCTTGTCCTGTTTTGCTGAATATTTTAATTTTTGGAGCTTCATGAGTTCCAGTAATGACGATTGGAAAACCAATGATTCCGAAAAGCGGAAGACCTAAACGCATTCTTAGATCCAAAAGTCCGTCAAAGCTTGTAGTTCCTTTTATTGTTGGCCTGAAACTGGCAACACTAAAGGTAAATGGCTCAATATTGATAAGATTTTTATCTATCGTCGATTTAATTTCAATTCCTTTCATATCAGGATTGTTCAAACCGCTTTGTCCAGTTTTAGAACTAATTCCGTCAAAAAGTTTCAGTCCTTTAATTTTTACATCACGCAAATTAATGGTTCCGCCACCTTGCATAGATTCATAGATTGGTCCCATATTTCCGTTCAAATCTCCTTTTACTTTATAGTCAACAGAAATGATTCCGTGCGCTTTTTCGGCAGCTGTAACCATATCATGAAACATCGGAATTTCTTTGTAAGCTCTCTGAACATCAAAGTCTTTTGCCGTAAAATGAGCATCAAAATGCGCAGAGGTTGGAGACTCGTCTTTATACAACGCATTAACACCTAAAACACAGTCAATAATACTAAAGGTAATATTTTCTAAGTAAAATCCTTCTTTTTTTATTCCTATTTTTCCGTTTAATTTGTTAAAAATCAATTTATTGTATTCTATTTTGTCTGCATTGGCATTTAAACTGACGTTTAAGTTTTTCGGAATAATGACTACGCCACTCATTTTAGGATGATCTTCTTTGGCATATTCGACTTCAATATTTCGGTCTTTGTTTTCTCCTTCTTCTAGCGCCATAAATTCATCAACATTAATCAGTTTTGATTTTAAGTTGAAATTACCGCTCAAAGTTCCTTTTGATTCTAAGAAATAATTGATGGTATTCAGCAGATAGCCATTGATGTCAAAATCTGATTTTCCATACGAAGCATTGAATTTTTCAAACCACATTTTTTCGTTTTGAAAACGGAAATTCCCTTGTTTGATAAAGAAAGCTTTCGGAAACAATTCAGAAGTTGCTTTTATATTTTTCAGTAATAATGTTCCTTTATTATCCAGTTTATCATATTGCCCGGTTGTGGCATAACTTTGTTTTCCTTTTAATGAAAGATCGGCTTTTGCATAGCCCGTTAAATCCAAGCCTTTTTGCGAGAATACCTGATAAATTCTGCCCACATTCAGTTCACCTTTAATTTTAGCATTATAAGCCAAATCACTAAAATCTGATAAAGTAGCATTAACATAAACCGGATTTCCCTCAAAATCAAAAGAAAAAGGAGCTACCGCCACAATTAAATCTTGATACGTTCCGGCTTTATTGAGCATATTGGCTATGAAAGTGATGTTGGTAATAGGGTTTGGATAATACTTTGTTTTAAGCCATCCGTCACGCAAAGAAATGCCGCCAATAGTTTTTGGAAATAATTTTTTAGAAGTGCTAAAGAGTCCGCGTGCCTGAATATCGGTTTTCAAAATTCCTTTCAGATCAATATTTTCCAATCCTAAAGCAGCATCTACTACAGCAAGGTCTAATGCACCTTTCACACTTGCATTAATCGACATTTCGCTTAAACCTTTGCTGTGCAGATAAGCTTTAAAATAATCTTTTTCGCCAACTTTAAATTTTAAAGTTCTCAGATTAACCAGTAATTGTTCGGTATCTAAGGACGGAAGCATGGCATTCAAATCCATTTGAAAATCGGTCAAAGGAACAGGCGCATTTTTATAATTTACCGAACCCTCATTAATTTTTAAGTTGAAAGCTAAGTTTGGCTTTTGCTTTTTCGGAACATTATAATCGCCTTTAAATGTGAGCAATAAATCACTTCTTCCTGAGATTTCTGTTTTCTCAAGCCATGTTAAATATTCGGGAGGCATTACAGAAAGCAAATCTTTTACAGTTGTATTTTCTGAAGCGGCTTTAATATTGATTTTATATCCGTCTCTTAAAATGGAAAACAAACCAGTAAACTTTAAAGGCAGTTTATTGATATGAAGTTCATTTTTTTGAAGAATAAAGGTAAGCGCATGCGTATTGATTCGGGTAATTAAATCGGCGCTCACTTTTTTTCGTCTCAAATAGCCTGTTCGATCGTAAAAGAAATCCAGATTATCAATTTTGGCATCGGTTGCGAGATCAAAAATATCTTCACTCAAATTTCCTTTTCCAATATAATTAAAGCCTTTTGCATCGACTAAAATCTTTGCTGAACGATCGTTATATTTTACATGACAGTTTTGTAAATCAATACGTTCCAATCGAATTGCCGTTCCTTCTTCTGGAGCGTTCATATCTTCTTTTTTGTCTCTATCTTCTGGAGCAACATAAATATTATAATTGGCTTGACCTTTCTCGTTGACCATTACATTTATTAAAGCATCAGAAACATAAAGTTTATTGATTTTAACTTCGTTGTCAAAAAGAAGCCTTTTAATATCAATTCCAAAAGCAACCTGATCTGCTTTTAATAATGTATCATTACTGAAAGGTTTAGAACCTGTCAAAGACAAATCATCTAAGGAAACAGTCAATGAAGGAAAATGTGTGAAAAACGAAAGCTTAGATTTGGTAAACTCCAATTTGGTATCCAGACGTTCGTTTGCAATTTTCTTCACTTCCGAAGCAATTTTTCCAGGAAAAAGCAACGGAATAATAAATAGTAAAAACAAAATTACCGCAATCGTAATTCCAGTAATTTTTAAAACTTTTAAGGCGGTATGTTTGATTGAACTAGGCATATAATTTTAATTGTGAATTGTGAGTTGTGAATTGTAAATTGTGATATGCTGGATTTGAATTTTTCTTCGTGCCTGTCCTTGGACTTCGCTCAGGAAGACATAAAATGAGATTTGGAATTTGGACTCGAGCGATAGCGAACAGGCGAAGCAATTTTAAAAATTTGGAATTTAATTTTTAGTTTCTGCTTTTTTAGCGTCTTCCTGTTTTTGTTTTTCTTCTGCTTTTTTAGCCTCTTCTTGTTTCTCTTGTCTTGCTTCTTGCTTCTCAAGCTTCTCTTTTTTAGCTTCCTCTTGTTTCTCTTTTCTTTCTTCTTGTTTTTCCTTTTTCTCTTTCTCTTTTTTCTTGAAGTAGCCTCTGAAAAGGAAATTGCTTTTTGCGGCTTCCATGTTTTCGCTAAAACCTTTTGTTCCGGTTTCTAGATTAGAAAGCGTATTCGATACGCTGTTTGCCATTTTATCATCTTTTACCAATCTTGCTAGAGCACCGTTTCCGTTATTCATGCTATGGCTGAAAATGGCTATTTCGTCTGAGATCACACCAATATTGTCCACGCTTTTCTTCACGCTTTTCATGATGTCGTGCATTTCAATTCCGTCAACAGAAGCAAGCTGTCCGTTGTCTTCAATTTCTTTTTTGGATTTTTGGCCTGGCGAAATAGTTAGTACTTTATCGCCCATTAATCCGTCAGAACCAATACTTGCTGTTGCATCGGTTTTAATGAATTTTCGAACTTCTTCTTTCATTACTAAAACCACCACTACGGTTGAGTCATTTTTTAGCTGAATTTGTTCTACTGTTCCAACATTAATTCCGGAGAAACGAACATTGTTTCCGACTTCTAAACCGCTAACTGTTTTAAATTGAGAAGTAATATGAAAGGTTGAACCGAAAAGGTTTTGCTGTTTTCCGATAAAATACACTGCCAGTATAAAAAGCAGTAAACCTATCGTTACAAACATTCCCAATTTCCAAGTATATCCAGATTGCTTTTCCATGATTTCTAATTAATTATGAATTATGAGTTATGAGTTTTGTGTTATTGGTTAATTGTTTATGGTTAATTGTTTATGGTTAGTTGTTTATGGTTAGTTGTTGATTATGAGTTTAATTATATTTTATTGTTAGAGTTTACAGCGTATAATTCATAACTTATAATTCATAACTCAAATCGTTTATTCAAAAAATGAGCGTACCCATTCGTCTTCGTCTTTTTCTAATTCTTCGTAGGTGCCTTCGGCATGAATTACCCCATCTTTTAAAACTACAATTCGATCGGCAGTCATTTTTGCGCAGGCCATATCGTGGGTGATAATGATCGAAGAGGTTTTTTGTTTGTGTTTAATGTCCAAAATCAATTCGCTAATTTCTCTGGATGTTATCGTATCCAAACCCGTTGTAGGTTCGTCGTATAAAATAATTTCTGGCTTCAAGATTAAAGTACGGGCCAGACCGATTCTTTTTCTCATACCGCCCGAAAGTTCAGAAGGCATTTTGTCTACGGCATCGGCCAATCCTACATTTTCTAAAGCTTCCATTACTTCGTTATCAACTTCTTCACGGCTTAAATCGCGTTTGTGTTTGGTCAATGTAAAAGCGAGATTTTCTCTAACGGACATCGAATCGTATAGTGCTCCGCTTTGGAACAAAAATCCGATTCGGACTCTAATTTCATTCAGCTCGCTTTTTGAAATATTCAAAACGTTTTCATCAAAAACTGTAATTTCGCCTTTATCAGGTTCAATCAATCCAACTATACATTTAATGGTTACCGATTTTCCAGATCCTGAACGTCCTAAAACCACCAAATCTTCACCTTTGTTCAAAGTCAGATTTACGCCTTTTAAAACAGCATTGTCTTTACCAAAAGTTTTATGCAGATCTTTAATCACGATAATCGGAGCTTGATCTTTCCCTTTTGTTTTGGGTTCTTTATGTAATTTTTCCTTTTCCATTTTAAAAGAATAAATCGGTTATTTGAACAGCAACCATATCTATAATAAAAATGCTTAACGATGCGGTTACAACAGCAGAATTAGCGGCTTGCCCCACACTTTCTGTTCCGTTAGAAGCATTAAAGCCTTTATAACAGCCAATGATTCCGATAAAAAATCCAAAAAAGAATGTTTTGAGAGTGGCCGGAAGCAGATCTAAATACTCTAAAGACTGAACGATCTGTGTTAAAAATCTATAAAAGTTCACATCGCCATGAATATTTATGCCCACATAACCGCCAATGATTCCGATGGCATCTGCAAAAAAGACTAAAATTGGAACCATTAGAGTACAGGCTAAAACTCTTGTTACCACCAAATAGTTATACGGATTCACGGCTGAAACTTCCATGGCATCAATCTGCTCGGTTACTTTCATAGATCCTAATTCGGCTCCAATTCCAGATGAAATTTTTCCCGCGCAGATTAAAGCGGTAATTACAGGTGCAATTTCTCTTATTAGCGAAAGCGCAACCATTCCGGGAAGCCAAGATTCTGCTCCAAATTTTACCAACGTTGGGCGTGATTGTAGTGTAAGCACCAAGCCCATAATAAAACCTGTTATTGCAACCAAAGGCAGAGATTTATATCCGATAACATAACATTGTTTCAGAAATTCTCTAGTCTCATAAGGCGGAATAAAAACCTCCTTAAAAAACCTTTTGGCGAATATGGTGGTTTCTCCAATTTCGGCGAATGTATTTTTAATATCGAGAATCAAAATGTTTTGTTTTTAGTGTGAATTATGTAATTTGAAAATCAATTATTTAACAGTTTTTACCAACTCATTAAATTCTATATGAAAGTTAGCCCAATACTTGTTAAAATATATTACACAACTTTTTTTGAGCCTTATATAATTTTCATAAAAGCACAATAATCAAAACAAGTTGACGTTATGTGGTGCAAACAAAAAATCCCTTTCATTGAGAAAGGGATTTTCAGGGTTTAAAAGTGAAGTATTTGGTTAGCTTCAATTTCTTTCTTATAAATTTATAGCAATTCCGCTTCGAGATTTCATTAAAGGGATTACTCGCGATTGCGATAAAGCTAATTTTTCCATCAGCAATCTTGCCGTTAAATAGCAAACTGTTGATTCTGCACCTTGATTTAGATTGACGTTATTTTTTTCAAGTCCGTCGTAACCGCCGCCACTTACAGGATTATACATAATCTGATTCAAATGATTTTTGCCTAAAAACCAGTTAAAAGCAGCTTTCATTTTCTTTTTGTATTCAGGAGTTTTAAAGGCATTATAGAATGCATTTAAAGTCTGAATCGTGTAGGTGACATCTATTGGCTGTTCTCCATATTCATGTGGCTCTGAGCCTTTATGATGCCAGCTCTGATTTGAAATGGCTTTAAAATTCCCTTTTATAAATGTTTTTGAAATTAGGAAGTCTAATGAATCTAGCGCTACTTTTTTGTAAACCGGTTTATCGGTAATTAAGTACGCATAAAGCATTGATTCTGGCAAAATACTATTTCCGTAAGTTAGATAATTTTCAAACCATTGCCAATCTTCTGTTGCTGTATCTTCGTAATTAGCCAGCAGTTTTGCATTCAGCTTATTGATGATTGCAGCAACGTACAAATTAGGAATGGTAGAATGATATAAGTACAGACCTTTTGTAGCAAAACCAATTGAACGAGGCGACTGGATATTTTCGGCCCATTTTAAGGAGTTTAACAAACATTTTGTCGCTTTTTTTGTAATCGCTTCTGGAAGAATATCAGACATAGAAACCACGGTTCCTAAAGCCCAAATAGCTCTTGCATTAGAATCTTCCAAATTTACTTCGGCATTTTGTTCTATGTGTTCGCGGTTTTCCTGATCGACATAATTGATAAAATCTCCTTTTGGTTTCTGACAGCGTTGAATAAAGTCTAAGTATATTAAAATATACGCCAAATCATCTTTATCCTGACTTAGTTTGTAATGCATACAGAATGCTATTAAGGCTCTCGCATTATCATCTAAAGTATATCCTGAATCTAAATCTGGAATAGAAATTTTACTGAATTGAATAATTCCTAATTCTGTAGTTAGTTTTTTGATATGTTTTAACTGAATAGGAGGATAGCTGTATTTGATTTCTGATGGATTTTTGATCAGGTTTTTATACGTATTCATTTGAGTGATTCCGACATTTTCCCAAGATGAAGCTCTCATTTTGGTAAATGAATTGATTTCCATTTCGTGTCTTAAATTTTCATCTTCAATCAATTTAATTGCCGCTGCAGCGAATTGATCAGACTCTCCAATATCGCACAGAATTCCAGAATCTGCAGTTAAAACTTCTTTGGTATGCGGAATCTTTGAAGCCACAATCGGACACGCACAACTCATAGCATAAGCAAAAGTGCCACTTACTGCCTGATTAGGGTCTTTTGAAGTGAACATGTAAATGTCTGTAGCTTTCAAATATTCTAAAAGTTCCTCTGTGTCTAAATATTGGTTTATAAAACGAACATTATCGTGAAGGTTTAATTCTTTAACCAAACCTTCTAATTTATCTCGATAAGCATCAACGCCGTCTCTAATTAAATTCGGGTGTGTTTTTCCGATAATTAGATAAAGGGCATTTGGCGCTTTTTCGACGATTTTTGGTAAAGCCTGTAAACCCGTTTCTATATTTTTTCCTTCGCCCAAAAGTCCGAAAGTAGAGAGAACCAATCTGTCTTGAATATTTAATTTTTCTTTTGCCTGTTGTGGAGTTTCATATATTACAATGTGAGTTCCATGAGGTACGCAAGTAATTATTTCTTCATTGATGTCGTAGTCGTTAATTAGAATTTCTTTAGATTTATTAGTCATTACAAAAACCGAATTGCTGTAGCTTAAAAGCAGCCTTACAAATGTTCTCAATTCATCATTCGGATTCGGAATTACACTGTGAAAAGTAAAAGTAACAGGCGCTTTAATGACATTTAAAAAATCTAAAAGATGGTCTCCGTAATTTCCTGAAAACAAACCAAATTCATGCTGGATATGAATCAATTTCACATTTTCATCCTGATTAATTTCCTCGGCGACTTTGGCATATTCTTCTCGGTTTTTTGTGTTTAAAGTAAATGCTTGTGTTGGTTGGTCTTTGGGTTTATCAACAAGTTCACATATTTCGCATTTGATAGATTTACCATAAACATCTGTGATTCCTTTAATGGTATCTTGAGTATAGGTTGCTATGCCGCATTGCGTAGGCGGAAAAGTGGATAAAAAAACGATTTTTGATTTATTTGATATTGTTTTCATTTGGATTCATTTTAAGTTCGGTTAATAACTCGTTAAGGTTCAGGATGCCACCACAATCATATCATTGGCAGCGCCATAATAAATAGATAATAGGTCATCAAAAACGGCTTTTCTAATCTTGAAAAAACCATTATTGACATTGTCTGTCTTATATAAAATTATTGTAAAGAAATTCTATCTAAAATTACATTGGGATAGAAGCGATGATTAATTCAATCCATTAAAAAATTAACTCAAATGCTTAAACGTGGTAATTCTGTAAGGCTTGTAGAGAATGGTGAAAGAGGCGTTTAATAAAGGTGCAAAGGTTCAGAGTAGCAAAGGCTCAAAGGTTTTAAACCTCTGAATCTTTGTACCTATTTCTAATACCATTTTGCATAATATTTCCGTGTTATGAAAGCAATCGGAATTCCGACACAGCAAACCACAATAAGTATAGAAAGCAAAAGCGGAAAATCTAAATTCTTCTCTGGTAAAACCGGAAATACAATTGGCAGAACGATTAAATTCATTACAATCCAAATAAATACTCCATAAGAGACTCCAGAGAGTAAAGTGTTTATTTTAAAAAATGGGATGTAGGGAAAAATTTTAAAATAAAACCAAGCAAAAATAAAAGCAATTAAGAAATGAAGTCCCAAACCCACAAATGTCATTTCTGTTCCTGCTGTGTATGCCTCTTTTTTGAAGATACCGCTTGCAATAGACTGTAAAATTTTTTCTGCTGTTGTTTTATGTAATATTCCTGCATAAATCAAAATAGCGGCAGTAATATCTAATGTTCCCGCAACTAAACCAGATGAAACAATGGTTCTAACTTTTGATCTCATAAAAATTGTTTTGAGTTAAATACTGCTCTAATGTTTTTTGATATGTTCATAAATCGATTTTAACTGGTGTGTATGTCTCTGCGTATGCACAATGGCAAAATGCAGCCATTCGTAAATAGTGAAATTTTCAAATCCAGGTATTTTAGCGTCTAGGCACGTCAGCGTCAAATCGTAAGTTTCTGCGGCTTCAAATAAATCTTTTTGGATTTTTTGGACAGAAGCCAGCAGAGTGTTTTTTTCATAATCAATAGCAGGAGGTTTTATATTTTCGGGAGATTGGTATTTGGTAGTAAAGTCTAAAAAGATAGAATCGAGTCCTTTTACATTTTCGTCAGGTTCTCTGGTCGTTTTTTCAGTTTTTCCTGCAAATAGCATCGTAAGACCTGAGCAGGCTAGAATAATATGCTGTACGGTTTGTCCAGCGGTCCAGCTCCCTTCAAAAGGAACTATATTGATTTCTTCTTTTGAAAAAGAGGAAATTAAATCGCCTAATTTAGTGTAGGTTTCCAGTATGGTATTTTGAATAGCACTTTTCATTTTTTTTAATTTTAGAAATTGAAAATTCGAAAGCAGATGTATACCGATTGGTTTGAAAAAAACCTCAGTGTATTAATCTGTGAAATTAAATTTATAGAATTAGGGGAAATGATACTCTTTCAAATATACGATAAAAAATATTAAAATATTGTAAATCAGATATTTGCAAAGTGTTAATTTTTTAAGGAAGCGCTTCGCAGAAGTAACCGTGCGAATTTAAAATGGCAATAATTTTTGTATTCGAAATGGTAGGAGCATGAATACGAAGAATTTTGTCGCAATCTTCTAAGTCGAAGTTGATTGAACTATTTGGAAAATGCTCAAGAAGTTTCTCAATGATCGCTTGACATTGAGATTCTTCCTGAACATTTGTTTTAAAAACTTCAATAATCATAAAGTTTTGATTTTTAGAGCGCTATATTTTTATAACGCTGTATTCTGTGATATGTTACATACGAAATAATTAATATTGCAAAAACAATTAAAGGAAAGAAGCCTTGAAACCCGATTCCGTCAACTGCAAAGTGGCTTATAGATGCAAAAATGAAATCGAAAGCAAATCCTGCGTATGCCCATTCTTTAATTCGTCCGGGAACTTGTGGAATGATTAAAGCTAAAACTCCTAAGATTTTAAAAACTACTAATGCATTCCCGAAATATTCAGGATAGCCTAGATGTCTGATTCCTTCTTTTGCTAATTCAGTTTGAGAAGTTAAAGCCGGCATAACGCCTTCAAATAAAAAAATAAGGATAGTAGTAGTCCAGAAAATGATTTTGGTTGTCTTCATTGGGTATTTGTTTTAAATAGTTATTAGTTAATGTATTACAAATGTACTATTCTTATTTTTCTGCAAAATACCTATTTATGACTATTTTGGGGGCATTTGGGACAAGATTGTTTTTTAAGAGGTGCAAAGATGCAAAGTGACAAAGGCTCAGAGGTTTTTTTCTGTGTTTAGATTTACTCGTGTTTGTTATGTCATCCTGACGAAGGAAGGATCACATAAGAGACTCGACAAAGATTGGTAGGAATTACTTTGTGGAATTTCTAGTGTGATCCTTCCTTCGTCAGGATGACATAAAATGAGGAAGTTTGGAATTTGGAATTTTTTAAACTTGGAATTTACTTCAGTTGATAATTCGTAATCGTAAACAAATCTTCAAAACCTAATCTCGTATATATGCCTTTTCCTAAAGCAGAAGCTTGAAGTTGTGCATATTCACAATTGGCATCAATAGCTTCGTTGATCGCAAATTTCATGATTTCTTCCGCGAAACCTCTTTTTCGCATTTCTGGAATTACGCCAACGCCGTGAATTCCCATTATATTGTCGGTTTGAAAAAGAGTCAAAGTGCCAAGTGCTTTTCCTTCAAAATGAACTAAATAAAACTTTGCATTTTCGTAATTAGCAACTAGTGTTTCTTTACTGATTACATAACTAAAAGACAGCGGATAAATATCTGACCAAGTTTTAGCATCTTCTTCATTTAAAACTCTTTTGAAAGTAAGATTGTTTTGAAGTGGAAATTTTTCTCCCAGTTTTAAAGCCATTGCTACAAGCTGAATTCGGATATGAAAGCCATTTTTTTCGAAAATTTCTTTAGAATTGCTTCCGAAAATATCCCAATATGGAATAACCAAACCAGGGTTTTTTCCCATGGTTTCCCGAATCTGCAGAAAATTTTCTTCGGTAATATCTTCTCTAGACCATAATCTATTTGGCCAGCCTGAGTTTTTGATTTGAGAAAATTCAAAAGGATCGTTTTTATGATAAGATAGGAGAGGAGTGGCTACGGTTTTCCACAGCGTTGTAAGATTGTCAATATTGTCTTTGATGAGGTTTATATGGTCCATTTTTATGACGAGTTTAATTATACAGCAAAGATAAATTGGTTCTTTTAGAAAAGCCTTTACATATGTTGATTTACAAATCTTTTTCCAGACTTTTTCTAATTCGGCTTAACTGTGTAGGCGTAATACCTAAATGTGAGGCAATATGCAGTAACGGAACGCGATCGGCAATAGTAGGATGCGTCTCAAGAAGATTAAGGTATCTTTCTGTTGCATTCTGCATGACTAAAGCCACTTCTCTTTGTTCTTTTTCGATAATCCAGTTTTTTTCTAAATAGGCAATATAGAAGGTTTTAAGATCATCATTTTCGGCAATCAATTGGGTGTATTTTTTGTAATCAAGACTGATTAAAATACAATCTTCTAAAGCTTCGATCGTAAAGTTGGAAGGAGTCTGCAGTATTGATGAAACTTTAGAACATGCGAGTTTGTTCTCGAGAAAAAGGTTTTTGTTATAGAAATTTCCTTGTTCGTCTGTAATAAAAGTTCGTAGAATTCCTTTTGCAATAAAATAAAGGTTTTTGCAAATTTCCCCATTTTCTAGTAGTATTTCTCCTTTTTTGATTGTCTGGAAATGCGTCAGGTTTTCAATCGATTTCCATGACTTTTCAGAGATGGGGGCGTAACTTTCGAAATATGATTTTAGATTGTTGAGGTATGTTTCTTTATTGAAAGTCATTTTATTTTTTATTCGAAGCTAATTCTTAAGGTATTTTCTACTCTGGCTTTTGTTCCTTTGTAAGTCCCCGGTTTCCAATTGTTATAATCTCTTTGAAGAGTATTTATAGCAAGATTAACTAAATCTTGTTTGTATTTTTCATCAATTCCTTTTTCATTTACCCAATTAGTTTCTTTTAAATTGCTTATTGTACCATCTTTTTCTACGATAAAATTTATATCAGTAAATAAAGAATGCATACTCTTTCTGTTTATTGGTAAGTCAGTTTTTATGGTTGTATAGTAATCATTTTCTATAGCAATTTTTGGATCTACTATTTTTGGTTTTTCATTTTGCTCTAAATCGTATATGCTTATAATTTTATTATTGAGACTAATATTTTTTATTAAAATTTTTGTAGCGTCATTTTCTATATCTGATTTATAGTTTTCTCCATATTTCTCTTTCATTTTCAAGTTAATATATGCACTATAACAGCCTACAGTTTGCCCTTCATATCTTACACATCCAATATCCTGAATTCCGAGTTTAAATTTTCTTTTTCTGAGAACTTCTTTAATTTCTTCTTCATATGGTTTAAAATCACATCCAAAGCATATAGTTTGGACATAAACTCCATCGTATTTTGACAAATCTTTTTTAGCTCTTTCAATTTCTCCATTACACAAACTATCGGTTTTAGGAACGTTTTTCAGATATTGTTCATAATCTAATGGAGGAAGAGGTTTAACAATCTTGGTTGTATCTAACGTTGATACATTAGATACCTCTATATTTTTTTTGCAACTAATTATCAAAAAGAAAAATACAAATAGGGTGAAGTAATATTTTTTCATAGAATGATTAATAATCTAGAAGTAAATATATGAAATTATGGAGATGCATTATTATGGTATTTTCTTTGTGGAGCTACTTGTGGAGATCTCTCCTTCGTCGAGATGACAAAAAAATGAGAATAAGTCCGTTCCATTCAGCTAAATCTACGTGAAAAACAAAACTTTGTGACTTCGCGTCTTTGCGAGAAACTCAAAAAAGCTTTTGCGTTCTTTGCGTAAATCCTTGCGCTCTTTGCGGTTAAAAAAACTAAAAAACGCCATGAAACCTAAGTCCCACAGCGTTTCATCTCAAAAAATAAATAATTAACGGGTAATGTAACGGGTATTATTTCCAGCCGCCGCCAAGAGCACGGTACAAATCTGTATTGGCCGTAAGCTGCTGTCTTTTAATATCGGCAAGTTCCAATTCGCTTTGCAAAAGATTTGCCTGAGCCGTTAAAACTTCCAGATATTCTGCTAAACCATTTTGAAATAAAAGGTTAGCATTTTTAATAGCTTGCTGTAATGTTTTTACTTTTTCTTTTAAGAACGTTTCCTGTTGCTGTAATTTCTCTACTTTAACCAAAGCATCCGAAACTTCGCTAACGGCAACCAAAACCGATTGTCTAAAAGCTAAAACAGATTTTTCTCTTTCCGCAACAGCGATATTATATTGCGTTTTAAGTCTTTTGTTATTCAAAAGTGGTTGTGTTAAACCACCTGCAACGGTTCCGAATAAAGAAGCCGGAATGTTGAACCAATTGCTAGTTTCAAAAGAGTTAACGCCGCCTTGAGCCGTAATTCTGAGAGCTGGGTATAAATCCGCTTTCGTGATACCGACATTTGCGTTGGCAGCTTTAAGAGCCAGTTCGGCACTTTTTACATCGGGTCTTCTGCTTACTAGGGCAGAAGGAACGCCGATTGCTGTATTGTGTTTTACTTCAAGTGCGCTTAAACGAACAGATCTTTCTTTTGAATTCGGAAAAGAACCTGTTAAAACACTCAAAGCATTTTCCTGAATCGCAATATTCTGTTCCAATAACGGAATCAATTGTGCTGAGTTTAATTTCTGTGCTTCCGATTGTTGAATCGCTAAATTAGTAACCTGACCCGCATCGTATTTTAATTTGATAATATTTGTTGTACTATCATTTAAACGAAGATTTTGTCTGGCAATATCCAATTGTGCATCCAGCATCAAAAGATTATAATATCCTCTAGAAACATTAGCAACAATATTAGTCTGCAATGCTTTTTTTACTTCTTCAGATTGAAGATATCCTGCGTAAGCCCCTTTCTTTTGGTTTCTGATCTTTCCCCAAATATCAGCTTCCCAAGAAAGAGAAGCTCCAGCAGAATAGTCGTCAATATGTTTGGTACCAATGGCCTGATTTAAGTTCAATCCCGTAAAACTATTGTCTGACGGATTGCTTGTGCTTGCGTTTACAAATAAATTAACCTGAGGCACATTTCCCCATTTTGACTGCGTAAAACGGTATTGTGCAATTTCGATATTCTTTTCCGCAATCTGAAGGTCGTTGTTTCTCGCAACGGCGCTGTCGATTAATTTTATAATATCTTTTTCTGTAAAGAAGTTTTTCCACTCCACATCGGCAATACTCGTTGTATCACTCGAAACCGATGCATTCCTGAAATTCTCAGGAAATGCATCTTTTGGAGTTTCAATATCCTTAGAGACTTTACAGGATATTAAAGTCGTGATCAGAATGGCGAAGGTCACGATTTTGGTTATATGATTTTTCATTAGTCTTTTTATTAAATTTCTGTACAAGTATCTTTTCTGGTTTCAAGATCTCTTGAGATTCTGTACGATATATATCCGATGCCAAATATGATGGCTACGAGAATGATTGTGATATAGTTTTCCATTTATTATTTTTCTTCGTTATGAATTACAGCGATTGGTTTCCCGCTCACTTTTTCTTGTAAATGCTGGAAGATGATGAATAAAACAGGAATGATAAACAAACCTAGAATTACTCCTGAAAGCATACCTCCAGCTGCCCCAATACTAATAGAGTGGTTACCTTGTGCTGATGGACCTTTGGCACTCATCATTGGTATTAAACCAACAACAAAGGCAAGAGACGTCATGATAATTGGTCGCAAACGTAATTTTGCTGCCATAATAGAAGCTGCTACTAAACCTTGTCCAGATCTTCTTCGCTGTGCCGCAAACTCCACAATCAAAATGGCATTTTTGGCGAGAAGTCCGATCAGCATGACAAGTGCAACTTGTACGTAAATGTTGTTTTCAATTCCAGTTAAACCAATAGCAACGAATACTCCAAAAATACCTGCAGGGATTGATAAAATAACCGCTAGAGGAAGGATATAACTCTCATACTGTGCAGCAAGTAGGAAATAAATGAATATCAAACACAGTAAGAAAATTGTAGCCGACTGACCTCCGGAAGAAATCTCCTCACGAGTTTGGCCCGAGAATTCAAACCCGTAACCTGCAGGTAATTGTTGTGCTGCTACTTCTTCAATGGCTTTAATGGCATCTCCAGAACTAAATCCAGGTTTCGGAATGGCATTAATAGAAATTGAATTAAATAAATTGTATCTAGAAGCGGTTTCAGAACCATAAATACGAGTTAGTTTCACTAAAGTATTTATTGGCACCATTTCGCCTGTTTTGTTTTTTACAAAGACTCTGTCAATTGCTGTTGGATCGGCTCTGTCATCAATATCGGCTTGAACTACAACTCGGTAATATTTACCAAATCGGTTAAAGTCTGATGCTTGAGCACTACCAAAATAAGCCTGCATGGTTTGTAAAATGTCTTTTACATTCACGCCTAATTGATTTGCTTTTTCATCATTAACCTCCAATTGCAATTGAGGATAATCAGCTTTGAAAGAAGTAAAGGCAACTGCAATCTCTGGACGTTTCATTAATTCGCCGATAAAATTCTGAGAGATTCCACTGAATTTATCCAGTTTTCCTCCCGTTTTATCTTGCAACACTAAATCTAAAGCCTCAACGTTACTAAATCCAGGAACAGTTGGGAAACTGAATACGAAGAAACTTCCGCCAGAAATTCCGCCCAGTTTACCGCGAACCTGATTCATGATTTCGTCAATGTTTTTTATTTCTCCACGATCTTCGTTTGGTTTAAGCAATACGAAAATTACTGCAGAAGATGGGCTAGTAGAGTTCGTCAATAAGTTGAAACCTGAAATTGCGGTTACAAATCGTGAAGCGTCTAATGCTTTTAAAGTATTCTCAGCTTCAGTCATTACTTTTTGAGTTCCGTCTAAAGATGTTCCAGATGGCGTATTTACCGCAATTGCAATAAATCCTTGATCTTCTGTTGGAATAAATCCTGCAGGAGTAGTTTTAACCATAATAACTGTTGCAACAGTAATTAAAACCAATCCGCCTAAACTTAACCATTTTCTTCTGATTAAGAATTTAAGTCCGCCAACGTAACGATTTGTCAACGATTCAAAACTGCTATTGAAAGCACTAAAGAATTTTTCTTTAAAACCTTTTTTCTCGTAAGGTGTAACATGATCGTGAGATCCGTGATTATCTTTTAAGAATAATGCAGCAAGAGCTGGACTTAAAGTCAAGGCATTTACAGCCGAAATTACAATTGCGATTGCCATCGTAAAGGCAAACTGACGATAGAAAACTCCTGTTGAGCCTTCCATAAAACCAACCGGCAGGAATACAGCAGCCATTACCAGCGTAATCGAGATAATAGCACCCGTTATTTCGTGCATTGCTTCATGGGTTGCGATTTTTGGAGACAAACGTTTATGCTCCATTTTCGCATGCACCGCTTCGACTACCACAATGGCATCATCGACCACAATACCAATCGCCAGAATTAATGCGAAAAGCGTTAAAAGGTTGATCGAGAATCCGAATAACTGCATGAAGAAGAACGTTCCTAAAATTGCTACAGGTACAGCAATAGCCGGGATTAAAGTTGATCTAAAATCCTGAAGGAAAATAAATACCACAATAAATACAAGAATAAAAGCTTCGATCAAAGTATGTTCAACTTGTTCGATAGATTGATCAAGAGAAACTTTTGTACTGTAAAATATATTGTGTTTAATGCCTTTTGGAAAATCTTTAGAAGCCTTTTCCATCATTTTATTTATTGCAATCTGAATATCATTCGAGTTAGAACCCGCTAACTGAATCACCCCAATTACAATTCCTTTTTTACCATTTAAACGAGTTAAACTGTTGTAAGAGTAAGCACCCAATTCAACTCTTGCTACATCTTTTAAACGAAGAACAGAACCGTCTGCATTGGAACGAATTGCGATATTTTGATAATCTTCTGGTTTGGTAAGTTTTCCTTTGTATTTAATAACGTATTCAAAAACTTCTTTGCTTCGCTCTCCAAATTTTCCTGGAGCAGCTTCCAAACTTTTGTCCTGAATCGCACCCATAACTTCGCTTGGCGTAACGTTATGAGTTGCCATTTGTGTCGGGTTTAACCAAACACGCATAGAGTAATCTTTTACACCACCAAAAATACTGGCAGAACCTACACCCGGAATACGTTTTAATTCGGGAATAATATTAATTTGTGCATAATTGGCAACAAAAGTCTGATCGTATTTTGCTTCATCATCGGTATACATACCAATTGCCATGATGAAAGAGTTTTGTTGTTTTGCCGTGATAACACCTTGCTGAACCACCTCTGCAGGCAATTGGCTTGTTGCTTGTGCCACACGGTTTTGAACGTTTACCGCAGCCTGATCGGCATCTGTTCCTAATTTAAAGAAAACAGTAATCGCCAAAGTACCATCGTTGCTGGCAGTAGAACTCATATAAGTCATGTTTTCTACACCATTTATAGACTCTTCCAGAGAAGGTGCCACAGAACGTAAAACCGTTTCTGCGTTGGCTCCCGGATATACCGCCGTTACCAAAACCGATGGTGGCGCAATATCAGGAAACTGTTGTAAAGGCAGTTTAGTTAAACCTAATACCCCCAGAATAACCAATAAAATGGAAATTACGGTTGCCAGTACAGGTCTTTGTATAAATATTTTGAACATTGTGTTTTAGAATTATTTTTGATTAGTTACTTCGGCAACTTTAGTTGATTTTTCAGGCTGAATCGCTTGTCCGTCCTGAAGTTTGTCAATACCGCTTAATACGATTTGGTCGCCTGTTTTTACACCTTCTTTAATTAAATAATTAGTTCCGCTTTTACCCACAACCGTAATAGGCATTTTGGTTACTTTGTTGTCTTTGCCAACAGTAAATACAAATACTTTGTCCTGCATTTCAACTGTAGCCGACTGTGGAACCAAAATCGCATCGTCGTGATTTAATCCTAAACGGATTCTTCCTGTGTTTCCAGAACGAAGCGTTCCGTTTGTGTTTGGGAAAGTTGCTCTAAGCGTGATTGCGCCTGTAGTTTTATCAAACTGACCGTCAACCATATCGATTTTTCCGGTTTTTGGATAATCAGTATTGTCAGCTAAAATCAAGTTAACCGGAGGCAGTTTTTTGATTTTATCTCCTAAAGAATTTCCAGCGTATTTCGATTTAAAGTTGATGAAATCTGTTTCGCTTAAAGAGAAATAAGCAAAAACTTCATGCACATCTGAAAGTGTAGTTAAAGGCTCAACATCTGAAGCAGAAACTAAGCTTCCTTGTTTTTTAGGCAGTCTTCCAATATAACCGCTTACAGGAGCAGTAACATTTGTATATCCTAAGTTGATTTTAGCAGAACCAACCATTGCTTTTGCTTGTTCAATATTTGCAGCAGCAATTTTTTGAGAAGCTTTAGCCGTTTTTAACTGATAATCAGAAACAACTTTGTTTTGTACAAGCGGAGTCAGTTTATCTACTTCTAAGTTGGCGTTGATTAAAGCAGCTTCAGCAACATGAAGACTTGCCAAAGCATTGTTTAACTGCTCGCGGAACGGACGCTCATTAATTTTGAATAAAGTCTGTCCTTTGCTTACATAAGCACCTTCGTCAACAAAAATTCTGTCAAGGTTTCCGCTTACTTGCGGACGAATCTCAACGTCAACAGTTCCTTGTATAGAAGCAGGATATTCATTGTCTGTAGTAGTGTTAGCACTCGTGATAGCCAATACAGGTAAAACCGGTGGAGGCGGAGCAGTAGGTGCCTGATTTTTATCAGCACAGCTGCTTAAAACTAAGGCCAGAATAAAACTGGTTATAATTACATTTTTCATTTTCATTGTGGTTTTAATTGGTTGAACATTTTCTCGGATTAATTCTTTGGGCATTCTGGCATTCTCGGGATTCATATTTAATTGAATTAAATTATCTAACGTTGTTAAGTAAAAGTGCACAAACTTCCAAACTTTAATCATTTTCAATTCTGTTCTTAAATCAGTATTAAAATATTTAACGGTGTTAAGTAAAAGTCTAAAAAAAGAGTTTTATTACTTCGATTAAATTTTCTAACAGTGTTAAGTGAAAGTTATAAAAAAAAGGATTCTATGTTATCCCGTTTAAATCATTTTACACTGTTAAGTAAAATTGAAAATTTTTTTATTGTATGGATTTGATGATACCACCAATGGCATCTTTCAAAATTTGAGCATTAATTGTTTCTAAAATATCACTTTTGTTAATGATGTTGATGGCGATTAAACCATGAATAACAGAAAAGAAAGTGAAGTACTTTTGTTTTATGATATCTTGACTCGGATTGCTGTCTTTCATTACTTCAGCAATTACCTGAGTAAATAATTTGTAAGGTCCCTCTTGAGCCGAACATCGTTGTGCACAGCAGGTCATTTGAACACCAAACATTAGTTGATACATTTCAGTATTAGTAAAAGCGAAGTCCCAATAAGTCATCCACATGGCTTCCAATTGATCTTCGGGTTTTTCAAACTTGTCTATTGCAGTCTGTAACTCTTTAGTCAGTTTAACAAAACCTTTGCCGGTCAGTTCTTCTAAAATTGCTTCTTTATTCGAGAAATATTCATAAATAATAGGAGCAGTATATTCGATTCTGTCGGCAATTTTACGCATACTCAAACCATTCCAGCCTTCATCTTTTACGATATCATAAGCAGCGTCAAGAATATTATTTCTTGTCTCTTCTTTTTGTCTTAAAATTCGATCTTTGCTAGCCATTGTATTCAAGTATTAAATCGTTTAACACTGTTAGGCAAATGTATGGCGGATTTTCGGATTTCAAAATATTTTTATCATAATATTTTCTTATCGTGTCATAGATGGCTTGAAAAAGCTTGATTTTATTGATGTTTTTGCTTTTAAATATTTTTCAGGAGCAGAACATTTTTCGTTTTTAAGAACGTTTTGTCCCGCTCTACATTATATTTTTTGTGGTGAACCCCACCACAAAAAGATGCCATTTCGATCGGGGCTAGGAGAGAACGTGTTTTTTTCATAAGAACTTTGTCAAATTTTAAAACGAACAATTTCCTCTCAGAAAAATTCCGGAGGAATGAAATATTTATAGATTGGGGATACGCAATTTGCAAAAAGCTCCAGCGGAGCGACATATTAATTATGATACATTTAAAGAATATTTCACCCCGCTGGGGCTCTTGCAAAACGGAATTACTATTTCTATAAATATTTCGTCCCGCTGGGACTTGTTATAGAATACAATTTTAGCGTTTAGTTTGTCATCCTGAGGAACGAAGGATCACACTCGCAAATCGACAAAGATTGGATTTCGCAACTAAATAATACGTAAAAAGAAATTGCAAAATCCATATCAGACTAAACGAAGTCGAAGCTCTCAATAATAATAATCGATGATTCTTATCTTACAGGATATTTTTCTGGATTTTGAGAAGTATGAAAAATAGCATTTAGAAATACAGTTTTTGATAATTCATCGACTATGAAAAATGCTACGTATGGAAATTTTTTAAATGGAAGATAACGATAATTAGTATCGTGAATTTGATAGAAAGGATTTAATTGTAATGCTTTATAAACTTTTTTATAATCATTAAGAAAGTCTAAAGCTACTTTTTTGCTGACTTTTAAGATATAATATTCTAAAGCTTCTTCAATATTTTTTAATGCAATTGGAGAAACTATAACTTTATAATTCATACTTCTTTTTTAAATCGGTATAAACAGAGTCAGCATCACTGTAAAGGCTTTTATCTGAAATAATTTGATCGTTCAATATATGCTGTTGTTCTTCAGATAACTCATATGGTTTTACAGTAGCTATTTCAAATTTAATCTTTAGTGCTTTCATAAAAGCTTTTACAGCTTCTATTTGAGAAGCGTCTTCTGTATATGCTGTGATGTTAATTGCTTGCATGATATTAATTTACTAAAGTTGATTTACAAAGTTAAGACAAAAGTCTAATTTTCATGTTAATCTCTATGATTTATTTGTATGCTTCGTTAGTGCGAATTGCATTTTTTCGTAACATTACAATAAAAAAATGAAAACGCTAACTATCCTAAAAACCACAATCGCTGTTTTATTTTTCCAACAGACCTTTTCTCAGGAAACCAAAAAAGAAACTCCGCAATACACCATCGAAAACTGTGTCAACCATTTTGATATAAACAAAGCTACCAAGACCAAAGTCGGATACCAATATTGGTTTGCCAATAAAGATTTTACTCAAGAAAACACTTTAAAAATGAGTATTGTCGAGCCTGGAAAATCGACACACGTGCCACATCATCATCCTGAAGAAGAATTTTTCTATATCTTAGAAGGAACCGCCGAATTCTTCCTCGACGGAAAAACCGTTACAGCAGGTCCAAATACTAGTTTCTATTGTCCGCCAAATGCCGAACACGGAATTAGCAATGCTGGAAAAACTGACTTGAAATATTTGGTTATTAAAAAGGATTTGAGATAGTTTATTTTCTTGTGTTTTGGAATCTTTTGGTTGTGTTTTCAAAAGAATTAAATTGGCATTTAGGACAACATCAATCAGCATGTTTTTCAAAGTAATTAGAAGCCATTTCTACGATCGCCTCTTTGGTTGTAAAACTGTATTGCACTCCGTGATTGAGCGTATAAGAATCTCCAAGCTCGGGAAAATGCTGTTTTCCATCTATATGAAACGGATCCAGAACCGACAGCCAGAGATTGCGATGCCGATCTTTAAAATAAAACTGATCTTTATCTGAAACGACTAGGATTGTTCCATTATCATTATCGAGAATCGAAGTATGGTTGCTGCCTTCAAAATCACCCATAATGGTAATATTGGTGGCGTATTTTTTGGACGTTAGTTCTGCAATTTTCTTTTTTAATGGCATAAGAAGTGGTATTTAATTTGTCTTGAGGCCAGTAAATTTAAAACTGCATATTTTATCGATATTACCCCTAAAAGTTTTTTTTGTATTAAAATAAGGTTTTTTTCTTGTTCGAGAATTCAAGTGAAGTCTTCAATTCTCGTTTAGACTAGAAGCATAGATTTCAATAAAATATCAAAACCTCGATCTTATGGATCAAGGTTTTGATTTAAAATTTTTGTTTTTTCGATACGTTATCTATAATTCTAATGTGATCAAATAAAGAATGAAAGCAAGCAGTATTGATCCAATTCCGACTAGTAGTATCGGATCGACTTTATCAAAAAGCTTAGGTTTTTTAGGAAGAGCATATACAATGGCTGTCAAAATAGAGATCGAAAACAAAATCAGAAAAATTCTTTTTCCTCCTCCAGTGTCTTCTTCATTTCGGCATCTAAGATTGAGGTATTCTTTATCATTTTTTACTAGCGAATGAATTTCACAAGTATTTTGCGTATTGAAATCATCCAATTCATTTTTTAAAATAGCAACTGAGATGGTATCTCCTGTTTTTATTTCATTTATTACTTCCTCGTCATTAACACAACTATAGTCATAACTAGCAATCTCAAAAGTACTTTGATTGTCAGTGCAATTAAATTCAATCCATTTTCTGCTTCTTTTTCCTTTTCTTTCTTTGAATTTAGGAGCGTTCGAAATAATCAGGCTTTCATAAACTTCAAGGTCTGATTGTTCTATGGCATAACTTCCACTAATAACTTTAATAAAAAAATAAGTTCCGAAAATGAGACACAATACAGATACAACTAAATAGCCTTTTTGTTTTTCGTTCCAATCATTGATGTTGTTACTCATACTAAAGTTTGTGATATTTTGTACTCAAAAATAGGAATATTTTTGTAGAGATTTTGGGTGCAGAATTGTTTGTGTTTTTTTGCAATCTTGTTATTGCGGAGCGGCATAATTTAAACAGTCACTTCTTCAAATTTCATGGTATAAAATAGTAAACCAAATTGACATCAATCTTATATAATTTTAGCTTAATTTTTAATAAATATTTGATTGTCAATTAATTAACTTTTATTAAAGAAAGCTTTAACACGGTCTATTTTTTCTGGCTTTCTCAAATAACTAATTTTAGGTAAATCAAAATTAATAACGTTTTAAATATTTGAAATTATGAAAAAGAATATCGCCATATTAGCCACAAACGGTTTCGAAGAATCAGAATTAGCATCGGCTAAAGCCTATCTGGAAGAGCAGGGCTGGAATGCAGATATCGTTAGTTTGAAATCTGGAACCATCAAATCTTGGAAAGACGGAAATTGGAGCAAAGAATATAATGTTGATGTCGTATTAGATCAGGCAAATGAAGCCGATTACGATGCTTTGGTTCTGCCTGGAGGAGTTATAAATCCTGATTTATTAAGAAGGGAAGAAGCTGCAGTAGATTTTGTACGTTCCTTTTTTGAAAGTAAAAAGCCAGTAGCCGCTATTTGTCATGGACCTCAAATTCTGGTTGATGCTGATGTTTTAGAAGGTCGAAAAGTAACTTCGTTCTTTTCTGTTAAAAAAGATTTGAAAAATGCCGGAGCGCAATGGGAAGACTCAGAAGTAGTCGTAGACAACGGATTAGTAACCAGCCGAAACCCAAATGATTTACCCGCTTTTAATAAAAAGATGGTCGAAGAAATTAAAGAAGGAATACATGAACGCCAGAGAGCGTAAAAAGTCGTTTTCTTTTAGATTTATAAAAATTATAGAAAATGCAAGATCAATTTTGGTCTTGCATTTTTTTATTGCGTAGCCCCTAGTTTTAACTAGGGGATTAAAAGATTAAATAGTAACAAGGCTTTAGCCAAAACACTCATTTTGGCTAAAGCCTTACTGTGTTTTTTATTTAAACCTCCAGCTGAAGCTGGAGGCAATTGATTCTTTTAATTAAAATGTGTTTTTTAAATCTGCAAAAGAAAATTCCGGAGGAATGAAATATTTATAGATTCAAAAAACGCACCGACCAAAAGCTCCAGCGGAGCGGCATATTGTAGACAAGATTTCACCCCGCTGGGGCTCTTTTGAAATGGGAAAAATTATTTTCTATAAATATTTCGTCCCGCTGGGACTTTCTCAAGACAATTCATATAATTTTAAAAATGATTATTTCTACTAATGATTTTATACATTTGGTATATTATAAAGTCGATAAATATAGAAATTGTATTGAAAGAAAAATCTTTCTTTTTAAAATAGTTTTCTTACATTTGAAGTTCTTAAATCTTCACATTAAGACAACATAAAATTTGCCTTCGTGCTATGTAGTAAAGCTCCGAAAGGACTTTGACGCCGTGAAGAAGCGTAAGACTGCTAAGGTATGAGGGCTTTTTCTTAAATTCTTCACTTTATGAAAAACAACACCCTTTCCAAAGAAGCCGAAACAAGGCTAATTGATTTTTTTAACCATATTATAGATCCAGAAGATATGGCTAAAATCTTAAGACAAGTAAATTGCATTTTAGCTCTCGGCGTAATGCGACAACATGAGACCCTCCAAATTGGACTAACCAATTTTGAAGACAATTATTATTGGCTCAATGAATTGGCAGAGATTTTGAATCCTTATTTGAGTGAGGAGTAAGGTTTATGAAATGGAAAAACCTCGACTTTTTTATGATCGAGGTTTTTTGTTTTTTAATTAAAGTCCAACAAATTCAGAGGCGTTAACTGTAACAGCTTTTTCAAGCTTAACTTGTAAGTTTCTGCAAACAGTTTTTAGGTCATCCATAGCTTGATTTGAAGATTTTCTTGGATGCCACATTGTTGTATTTGGTAGTAAATAAGTTTTTGGATCATTAGGATTTTTAAAACGATCCAAATAACCTAGTTTTTCTAATGCATCCTTAACTGATGAATGTAATTTGTCAATATCATAAGATATTAAGACGTTTGCAACTGTTGTTCCCATAAGATTTAATATTTAAAATTTATGGGAATTTAATATGTTCTTAAATCTATTTTTTATGGTTTTCCATAAATAATTAGAAAATCTATTTATTTTATTCTATATCTCATTTTTGTAAGTGAGATTTAGATATAATTAAAACAGTTACTAAACTTAAAAAATATGCACACTTTCGATTTATGATATTGAAGAAAAAATCTGAATCGACAATATCAATGCTACGAATATTATTATCTTGAGAATTTTTTAAATGAAAAAAACGGTTTCTTATAGTTATAATAAAACTAGAAAACTCAGAAAATTTTATTGCTAATCTTTTATTTTGTATATCTTTAAAATCATCAAAAATTGATTTATCACATATGGATTTTAAAGTTTTATAAATTCTTTCATTGTAATCCTCAAATTCAGATGTAATGTTTATGTCAATAGTTAAAACATCATAATTTTTCTCAATACTCATAACTTTTTGAATAAAAAATTTAAAAACTTTTAATTCACCTTGGTCTTTATCTCCGCTGAATAAACCCTTTAAAGAGTCGAACGATTTAGAAAAATCCTTTGTGCTTGCAGCATACATAACAGGAAAGGAATAAGATACGTATTCTAAGATTCTGTATAAATGTAAAAATGCAATTGTATGGTTTTCTTTATGAGTGTAGTAATAAAAGTTGCAAAATTCATTGTTTAGAGCTTCAAAGAAATCTTTGTTTCTTCTTTTTAAATGTATATTAGAAACTGCTTCCGAAATATCTTTGAGAGCAAATGAATCTGAAATATATTGTGGTAAAATTTCTAAGTTTGATTTACATTTTTTTCTTAATTCTGAAAACAGTATTTGCATTGCTTCGGGAAATCCCTCCTCAATTTCTTTTTTCTCAACTTCATTGACACTTTTTAATTCATATGTTTGATCTAAATAATTAATAGATTGTTCAAAAGTTTCATCTCGGAATACTTGCTTAATTTTTAATGAACCTATCAATCCTCTTAATATTAAATAGAAATCTGGACTTTTATTTATTCTTAGTTCAGGATATTTTTGCAGAATTGAATCATTTCCACTTTCTTCATAAAATTCAAAAAGGTCGTTCATTAATCAGTTGCTGTTAAATCAAAGAATATATCATTAAGTTCATCTTGACTAGAATTTTGGTACTTATCGATATTTTGAATAAACTCTCTTGAAAGTTCTCTCCTAAACTTACCTAGATTAATTTTAGAAGGATTTAAAAATTTAAAACTTTCTTCAAACTTATGTAATTGTTCTTCTAATTGTTCAGAACTAAATTCAAATAATACCTTATATGAATTTGCAAAACCAACACTTAAGCCGATAAAATTGTTAACAGTTTGAAACCAATTAAGGCAGAATAAATTAGTAGAATTTTTATCAACAAATTTTATTAAATCTTCAAATTCAATTTCATTATCTTCAAGATCATTATCTAAAATTCTTCCAACTAAAATCTCGTCCATTTTTTCTTCAATAATTTTCGAGTTCTCATTGTTAACATTCTTAGTAAGAAACGCCATATATCCTTTTGCAATATCTCCAAGACTGAATGAAAATTTCTCAGGTTTTCTAGCTTTTTCTTTTTCAGTTTGGACTTTGATATTTAGTTTTGAAAAATCGAATAATTCATGAGTTAAAATTTCAATTTGATGTCGCGGTGTCATTCCTCTTTGACCGTTGTTTAAAGTAATCATTCTATACAACAACTTATCTTTATTTTCAGCAATTATTATATTAAAAAAGATCTCTTTTTCAGAATTAAATTCTGGTTTTTCTGAAGCCCTTTTTAAAGTTGTTAAACGTTGAATACCATCAAGTATAAATCCATGCTCAATATTTTTATTTACATATTCTTCGAAATTACTTAATGATTTTATGCTATAATCTTTATTAATAAAAGCTAAAGTTAGGGGAGGCATTAAACATCCCAATAAAATGTCACGTTCAAGTCTTTTATAGAATTTTGTATCTAAAAACTTACGTTGTTCCTCTAACTTATTAATTAGAGGAAATATTTTGTCTAAAGTGTAATTATAATCTGTTTGGGCTAGACCACAAATACCACTAATAACATTATCATTTGCAATGTTATAAATTTTCATAAATATTTAATTTTATTCGAATATACAAATTATACCAGCAAGATTTAAACAATATTGAAATATCATAATAATTAAAGATGTAAGTTTAAAAAAAAAACAGCTCTCAAATTAATAAGAGCTGTCTTTAGGCAAATTTTTAAATTTGCATTCCTAAGAATGCGTACAGTTTTTGGTAATCACTAAATTGAAGACTAAACGCAGGTTATTCGTTTATGACATCGCCTTCCTTAGTTTCTTCGCTGGCAATTTTTACCAGTTTATCGTTTGGAGTTAAGTCGCCGAAAATTTCGATTTTATCTTCGATTTCTCTTCCTTTTTTAATGTCCACTCTTGTCGCTTTGTGGTTTACTACTTTTACGACATATAAACCTTCCGCAGAATTCACTACCGCAGATTTTGGCACTACAAATGTGCTGTCTTTCGCGTTAAGTGGTAACAAAACTTCGGCAACCATTCCAGGCAATAAATTTCCTTTGGTGTTGTGAACGTCCATTTCAACTCTTTCAGAACGTAATTTTAAATCTAAAGCGCCAGACATTCTGGTAATTTTAGCGGTAAAAGTTTCTGGCAGCGATTTTACATTAAAACTCATTTCATCGCCTGGGTGTAAATATCCTGTGTATAGTTCTGGAACAGAAACCGCCAAACGTAATTTACTTTGCTCTTGAATCGTCAATAAAGGCAAATCTGAACCTTTTCCTGCTGGACCAACAAATGTACCTAAATTGACATTTCTTGCCGCTACAACGCCGTCAAAAGGAGCACGAATTTCAAGATATCCTCTCATAATCGAAATTTCTTTATGAGCTGCAATTGCTGCTTGGTATTGTGCGTAATCAGAATTCTTTTTTCCGCTTGCCATTTCTAAATCGTTTTTAGAAATCGTTCCTTCAACCTTGCTCGTTTCGTACAAACGGTTGTACGTGCTTTTGCTTGTGGCATAAATCGCTTCCATCGATTTCAATCTAGATTCGGCCGCTGCTACTTGCGAACTTATTTCTGGCGCTTCTAAAACGATTAAAAGCTGTCCTTTTTTTACTTTCGTTCCAATATCAACTTTTAAGGTTTTTACGAAACTGCTCACTTTTGCATATAAATCAACTTGTTGAAAACCCGTTAATTCGGCAGGCAAACGCAATTCTGTTGTTAGTTTTTCTTTCGCTAAAAGGAAAGTTTCAACTTTAGGTTCAATTTCTGCTTTAACAGGTTCTTCTTTTTTAGAATTACAGCTGTTAAGGAAAAATACTGCTGCTAGAAACAGCGGGCTATATTTTATAATTTTAGTGTTCATTTTTTGGTTTTAATGATGAGATATAATGGATGCTTTCTTCGTCTTCAGGATCTAAAGAAACCGATTGTGTCGATGTTTTTTCTTGTGCCCACGCAAATATCTGCGGAAGGATTAATAATACGGCAAAAGTAGAAAATAATAATCCACCGATAACCGCTCTTCCTAACGGAGAAACCTGATCGCCTCCTTCGCCGTGTCCAATTGCCATTGGCAACATACCCATAATCATGGCAACAGAAGTCATGATAATCGGACGAAGACGCAACGCTGCTGCTTCTCTCGCAGATTCTAAGGCATTTCCGTTTATTTTTCGAAGCTGTTCGGCATTCGTAACCAAAAGAACGGCGTTGGCAATAGAAACTCCAACCGACATGATGATTCCCATATACGATTGTAAGTTAAGCGTAGAGCCTGTAATGGTCAGCATTAATAAAGCTCCTAAAACTACGGCAGGAACCGTTGTTAAGATTACCAGCGAAACTTTGAACGATTGGAAATTAGCGGCCAGCATTAAGAAGATTACAAACACAGCGACCAATAATCCTGTTTGCAAGCTGCTTAATGTCTCTGTCAATACAGTACTTAATCCGATTGGCGTGATAAACAAACCACGAGGTAATTCGCCCAATGAACTAATTGTTTTGCTCACATCTTTTGATGCCGTCCCCAAATCGGTTTTATAGATGTTTGCTGTCACGGTAATGTATGGCATGGCCCCCAAATTGTCATTTTCTCCACTCACAAAACCTGGTGTAATTTTGGCAACGTCACTTAAAACAGGACGAAGCGAATTTTTTAATACCGGAATTTCTCCAATATCGGTTTTGCTTTTCATTTTGTTTAAAGGAACTTGAACCTGAACAGAATACGATAATCCTGCTTTTTCGTCGACCCAGTTATTTTTTTCTGTATAACGTGAAGATGAAGTCGAAGCGACAAGCGAACGCGAAATATCATTCATATCAACTCCCAATTCAGCTGCACGGGTTCTGTCAATATCAATATTCATTGCTGGATAATGAATTGGCTGTCCGATTTGCACGTCTCTGAAATACGAAATCGCTTTTAACTTGTCTACAATTTGAGTAGCGTATAATTCGTTTTTCTTTTTGTCTTTTCCGGCAACTCGAATCTCAATTGGAGTAGGAGAACCTTGGCTTAAAACTTTATCTGTCAATTCGATTGGCTCAAAAGAAAGTTTAGTGTCTGGCAATACTTTTTTAAGTCTTGCTCTAAACTCATCTTTAAAATCGTCCATATCTTCCTCGTAATCTTTTAAACTCACTTGGAAAACAGCTTCGTGAGAACCAGCCATGAACAGATAAATCGGGTTGATCGAGAATAGAGAAGGGTGCTGGCCGACATATACAGATGTAATTCCGATATGATCTTTTCCGACCATTTTTTCTAATTCTTTTAAAACAATTCTGGCTTGTTCTTCGGTTCTTTCTAGACGCGTTCCGTCAACGGCACGCATTCTTAATTGAAATTGGCTTGAATTGGTTCTCGGGAAAACGTCTTTTCCGATGAAATTAATGAACAGAATTGCTAAAAGTGTTGCTCCAACTAAATAGGTTACCGTTGTTATTTTTTTATGAACAAACAAACGATCTAAAAGGCGCATGAAACGATTTCTGAATCTTTCGAAACCGCTTACTTTTCCATCATTGTTGAAATCTTCTCTTTCAACCAAATCCCTTTTCTGACCAATTAAATTTTGTTCAGATTCAGGCGTTAATCCGCAAGCATTAAACTCTGCTTCGTCGTCTGTAATATTTGGTTCGTGTTCGTGTTTAACATGGTCTTTCATCATCCAGTTGGCCATTACAGGGACAAAAGTTTGAGATAATAAGAAAGAAATAACCATTGAGAAACCAATTGCTAAAGCCAAAGGCAAGAACAACGCTCCTGGAATACCAACCATGGTAAATGCTGGCGCAAATACGGCTAGAATACAAAGAAGAATCAATAATTTAGGTAAAGCAATTTCCTGACAGGCATCCCAAATGGCGAGTGCTTTTGGTTTGCCCATGTCGAGATGCTGGTGAATATTTTCGATTGTTACCGTACTTTCATCCACCAAAATACCAATTGCAAGAGCCAATCCTGATAATGACATTAAGTTGATCGTCTGCCCGAATAATTTCAGGAATAAAACCCCTGAGATAATCGAAATTGGAATCGTCATAATTACAATTAAAGCTGCACGACGGTCACCTAAGAATAATAAAACCATTAATCCCGTTAGAACCGCACCGATAATACCTTCAGTAATCAAACTTTTAACCGAGTTGATTACATAAACCGATTGGTCAAATTCATACGTAATGTTTACATCTTCAGGAAGCGTGCTTTGAATTTTTGGAAGTTCTTTTTTCAATTTCTGAACCACATCCCAAGTCGAAGCGTCTCCCGCTTTTGCGATACTAATGTAAACCGAACGTTTTCCGTTTACTAAAGCATAACCTGCTGTAATATCGGCACCGTCTTTTACAGAGGCAACATCGCCTAATTTTAAGTTTTGAACACCGCCTTTAAATAACGGAATCTGCTCAAAATCTTTAACTTCTTTAATGGTATTATTAGTTGGCGTAATATAGTTTTTGTCGCCCATACGCACGTTTCCAGATGGAGCCGTTTGGTTGTTTAAACGAATTGCGTCAACAATCTGGTCTGGCGTCATATTATGAGAACGTAATAAATCTGGATCTACGTTTACCTCAATAGTTCTTGGACTTCCTCCAAAAGGTGCTGGCGATAATAAACCAGGAATTGCAGTAAAGGAAGCACGAACATAAACGTTGGCTAAATCCTGCAGTTCGTTGTTTGAACGTATTTTACTGCTCAAAACCAATTGACCAATTGGAAGTGAAGAGGCATCAAAACGAATGATAAACGGTGGCTGTGTTCCCGGAGGAAAAGCCGCTTGAATTCTGTTTGAAAGCGCACTTAACTCGGCAGCAGCCTGAGCCATGTTGGTTCCTTCATAATAGGTTAATTTCATAATCATTAACCCCTGAATATTTTTGGTTTCTACCGATTTGATACCGTTCGAGAAAGGTAAAACGTTTACGTAGTTTTTGGCAAAATAAGCTTCCATCTGGTCTGGCGTATAACCTCCAAACGGGTGCGCGATGTAGATAACCGGCAAATTCATTTTTGGTAAAATATCTACCTTAATGTCTCTGATGGCACCAATTCCGAAGAAAAATAGACCCGCAACCAGTACTAAAATGGAAATGGGTTTGCGGAGTGCAAAACGTATTAAATTCATTAGGATTTATAATTAAAATTCATTTATAAATAAGTCAAAATTTCCTGTTGCAGCGACTTTCAATAAGTACGACTGCCATACATTATTATTGACAATATCTCGATCGATTTCAGCGCGATTTAGCGTAAACATGGTTTGAGTTAAATCAGTTAAATCAGTTAAACCATTTTTGTACAAGGTCGATTTCTGAATGTAAGCTCTTTGCGCGGCATCAACCTGAATTGGCGCTTCGGCATAATTTTCCAAAGTAATTTTGATTTTATCTTCGGCAAAAGTCAACTGCGATTTCAATTCTCTATCAGCCTGATTGTATTCTTCCTGCAAAGCTTGAGAAACAAATTTCTGAGCGCTTACTTGTTTGCTTGATCTGAAAGGTGTGGTTAAATTCCACGTAATTCCAACTCCAACCAAATAATTGGTACGATCTGGATTTACGCCATCCCAATAATTTCTTGTAAAAGCATTTTGATTGGTTGCATACGAATTGTCAAATCCCGACGCTCTGGTTTGTAAAACCCCAAAAGCGCTCATTGTTGGATAATAGAAACGTTTGTACAATTTAACCTGCTGATTGCTGTAATCGATTTTAGTTTTATAGAATTGTAATAAAGGGTGAAGACTGTCTGTAGCAGTTTCTTTGGTTACCAATTCTTTCGGAATCTGAGTTACAAATAAAGTATCAGTAACAAAATCCTGCGGCGCAACGCCCATTAAATCGACTAATTTGTTGTTTTGTTCCTTAACAAAGTTTCTGGCTAAGTTTAAAGCAATTTTAGCTTTAGAAACTTCAGCTGTAGCCAATGTAGAATCAACTCCTGCCAATAATCCGTTTTTAACTCTCGCAACGGCAGTCTTTTTGAAAACTTCTGCGCGAGAAAGGTTTTTTTCTTGTGAAATCAGTAATCTTTGGCTTGCCAATAAATTCAGATAAGCAGCTGAGATTTTGATTTCCTGCTGAAATTTTTCCTGCTCTAAATCTTTTTCTTTAGCCTGAACATCAATTTTAGATAAATTGATTTTCTCCTGTGTTTTTCCGAAAGTGAAAAAATCCCAGTTCATGTTGACTAAATAAAGTGCACCAAATGCCGAATTCCAGTTTTGTTCTGGTAACGGAAGACCTGATGAAGCAACTCCTAAACCTCCAAAACCATAAAGCGGTCCGTTTTGTCCGTTTACAGTTCCGTAATCCTGCTGTGCCGATAAATTCAGGTTGGGCAGATAATCACGGCGAGATTGTTTTAGAGTCTCTTTTGATGCATTGGTGTAATTGTTTTTTGCTCGAATAGAACCGTAGTTTTCAAGACCTATCTTTACAGCTTCTTTTAAAGACAGGGTTTGAGCATAGCCGGCTGAGGCAAAAATCAATAAAAATAAAAAGGTAATTTTTTTGAAATACATAAACTCAATGTGTGAATAGAAATGTTTTTTGATGAAACAAATTTATTTCTCTTACACTGATAAAAGTCAGGTTAAGTGATGTACTGCACTAGTAAATGACGAATTGAATTGGTCATTTTTTGAAAAAAATAATTAAATATTTGTTCGTACTTTGTAAACTATTTCACAATTAAGAATGAACAAAAGAATTGATAACATATTGGATAACAAATGGTGGCAGGAGGTTGCCGTTGTCCTTTTCTCCTTTACAATCTATACCCTAAAAAATGACTGGATGCTGTTTAGCTCTTTCATTTCTATTGCAATGGGTGTATTTTTTTATTGCATTTTATACATGCATGCTCAATTTAATCGCTTTTTTATCCTTCCGATTTTATTCAAAGCAAACAAACCTTTTACCTATATCATTTTAACGCTTTTTGGAGTTTTTGTATTTTCGGTCATTTTGTATGAAATTACAAGGATGGATATGTTTGCCAAATGCCATTTGTACCAAAACTCGCATCAGAGAAGTTATGCGTACCAACTGGCGAGTGTTTTAGGAACTTTGGTCTGCATTCTGAGTCCGATTATTGTTTTTAAGTTTTATCGTATTCACAGAAAACAAACCGATGCGGCTTTATTGTTCAATCAAATGCAATTGAATTCATTGAAAGGACAATTAAATCCGCATTTTTTGTTCAATACTTTTAATACGCTTTACGGAATAAGCCTTCAGTTTCCAGACAGAACGCCCGATTTAATTATGAAGGTTTCGCAGTTAATGCGTTATCAGTTGGAAAGCAACAGCAAACAATGCGTATCTTTAGAAGATGAACTGGAGTTTATAAACAGTTATGTACAGCTAGAAAAAGAGCGCGTAGGCTATAGATGCGAAATTGATTTTGAAAGTAAAGTAGATATCGAATACACGTATAAAATTTCTCCGATGCTTTTAATTGCATTTATCGAAAATGCCTTTAAACATGGAACTTGCGCTATTGAAAATTGCTTCGTAAAAATTACTATTACGGTCGAAAACGGATTATTGCATCTTCATGTTGCCAATTCAATTCCGAAGAAAAATGATGTGATTTCTACCAAAATAGGTTTGAAAAATACCATTGAACGTCTGAATTTAATTTATGGGAAAGACTATAAATTAGACGTTCAAGACGATAAACAGACTTATATTGTAGATTTAGAAATACAGCTTAAAAAGTTTGTAGGATGAGAGAAACAAAGAAATGCATTATTGTAGATGATGAACCCGCTGCGCATTATGTTTTGGCTAATTATATAAAACAGAATCCGCAGTTAGAATTGGTTTTTCAAGGCTATAATGGCATTGAAGCGATGAATTATCTTAGAGAAAATCCAGTCGATTTAATGTTTCTTGATATCAATATGCCTGAAATTTCAGGGATGGAACTGCTTAAAATTCTCCCAACACATCCTAAAACTATTTTAACTACAGCATATTCTGAATTTGCGCTTGAAAGTTACGATTACGGTGTAATTGATTATTTGCTGAAGCCGATTTATTTTCCAAGATTTCTAAAGGCAATTGACCGTTTTTTTGCGACCGAAAGCGTGAAGCAAAAAACCGAAGAGACTGTAAATTCGGTTAGCGTAAAAGTAGATGGTTATTTGATGGATATTGAATTGGATCAGCTTTTATACGCACAGAGTTTTGGCAATTATGTAAAACTTCACACGACAAAAAGAACGTATCTGGCATCCATTACCACAACAGAATTTGAGAAGTGTCTTCCAGAAAAGAGTTTTATGCGTATTCATAAATCATATATCGTGGCGCTGGACAAAATTGATGCTACTGAAAAAGATTTTGTAGTGATTAAAAACGAAAGAATCCCAATTGGAATTACGTATAAAAGAGAGCTAACCGACCGATTAAAAAAACTAGAATTATAACTGAATACTTGATTTTAAAGGGAGTTTTTTCTGCGGATAAAAAATGTTAATTTCTTCATGTTATCGTAAGAGAAAAAGTATTAATTTTAATACGTTGCTAAAGTTTAATTTTAAAAAATGAAACTATGAAAAACGTGTTTTTGTCTTTTACTTTTTTGTGCAGTAGTTTTTTAATAGCTCAAGAGGGAACCAATATGAAAAAGGAAATCACACCTCCAGAAAAGGTTCGGTTTGCTTTTGAAAGAGAATATCCGGGAAAAGTGCCGATCTGGTCTGAGGAATATGTTGGCGATGATGCAGATGAAGTTAGATTTGAAGCGAGATACAATGTAGATGAAAGAACAAAAGCGGTAGCGGTTTATGATAATCTTGGAAACATGAAAGCGTATGAGCTACAGATTCCGTTTAAACAGCTTCCGATAAAAGCGCAGTCTTATTTAAAAAAGAATTATAAGGCAAAAGCCATTCAGGAAATTGCAATGGTTGTAGACGATAAGAAAAAAACAACATACGAAGTTGGAGTAACAAAGGATACTAAATTTTATGATATTGTTTTTGATGCAGAAGGAGGCTTTGATGTTTCAATTGATAAAAATTAATGTGAAATAAGTTTATTTTTGTAGGAAAAATACTTTGTTTTATTATATTTACTTTTTTAAAATAAATGTAATATGAGAAAGATTTTTTTACTAGTTTTCTTAATTTCAATGAGCTTTGTGAAAGCTCAAAATGGAACTTTAGTACCACCTGACAATGTGTTGAAAGCATTTGAAAACCAATATCCTAAGAAAAAGGCAATATGGGATCTTGAATACAGTGGTGCTGGTGATGATGTTACTTTTGAAGCAAAATTTAATGCAGCTCCAAAAACAATCGCACTTGCAAGATATGATAAAAATGGAGCTTTTAAAGCTTATAAATTGCAGGTACCAATAACAAAATTACCAAAGAAGGTTCAAACTTATTTGAAGACTAATTATTCTGTTAAGTCCTATAAACAGTTTTTTTCTGTTACGGATAATACGGATATAAAGACATACGAAGCAGGAGTAACTAAAGATTCAAAGTTTTATAACTTAATTTTTGATCAGGATGGTGAGTTTTCTAAAAAAGTTCAAATTCGATAAAACGGCTTACTAATTCAAATATTATTTGAAATGACAAACCCGATAAGTTTTTAATGCTTATTGGGTTTTGTTTTTTTGTTTCAGGTTTCAAGTTTCAGGTTGATATTCTTTGTCTATTTTAACCGCAAAGTACGCAAGGTTTTTTCTAAGCTTTATGTTATATAAACGCGAAGTTCGCAAAGCTTTACGAAAAAAAACTTTGCGAACCTTGCGTAATCCCTAGCGTTCTTTGCGGTTAAACTTGAAACTTCAAACCTGAAACCTGAAACTTCCTTACAACATCATTCCACCAGAAACTTCAATTCGTTGTGCATTTACCCATCTTGCATCTTCGGTGCATAAAAAGGCAACAACACCTCCAATATCGTCAGGAAGACCAACTCTACCTAAAGCGGTCACAGAAGCAATTTGCTGGTTCATTTGTTCATTGTCGCGAACTACGCCACCTCCGAAATCAGTTTCTATGGCTCCAGGAGCAACTATATTGGCTCTAATTTTTCTTGCGCCCAATTCTTTTGCCTGATATTTGGTTAAAGTTTCCATTGCGCCTTTCATAGAAGCATACGCTGTATAACCAGGGAAAGAAAATCTTGCCAAACCAGTTGAAATATTTACAATTCCACCGCCATCGTTCATTACGTTTAATCCTTTTTGAGTTAAGAAAAATGGGCCTTTGAATTGAATATTAGTCAATTGATCGAATTCAGCTTCAGTTGTTCCAATGAAAGAATTGTGAATTCCGATTCCGGCGTTGTTTACTAAGAAGTCAAATTTATCTGTTTTAAAAGTGCTTTTTAAAACCGATTTTACTTCTTCAAAGAAAGCATCAAAAGTTCCTGATTCTGCTACGTTTAATTGTAATGCAGCTGCTTTTTGACCTAAGTTTTCAATTTCCGAAACTACTGCGTCAGCTTCTTCTTTTTTGCTGTTGTATGTAATAATTACATCCAATCCTTTTTTTGCAATCGCAATTGCCATATTTTTTCCTAAACCTCTGCTACCGCCTGTAACTAGAGCTATTTTTGTGTTTGCTGCCATGTTTTTAATTGTTAATTGTTAATTATTAGTTGTGAATGATGAAATGTTAAATGTTTTAATTTACAATTCACCATTAATCATTTACCATTAATTATGCATTGCATTAAAATGATTTCTTAATTCTTCTGCGCTTGCGTTTAATCTTGTTTCGCTGGTTCCGAAAGTTAGTTCTTGTCGGCCTTCTTTTAATTGTTCGAAAATAGCTTCGATAAAACTGCTTACGCTTGGATGTGCGTCGTGAAGTCCGATTCCGCCTAAATCAGTATTTAATGCTGGCGGAATAATTTCTATCACTTCAATATTTTTCTCTTTTAATAAGTGACGAAGCGAAAGTGTAAACGATCTAAAAAAAGCTTTTGTAGCCGAATAAACCGGAACTTTTGCAAAAGGAGAAAATGCTAATCCAGAAGTTACATTCATCACGGTTTTAAGTGATGGCAGCTGAATAAATAATGAAGTTAAATGTAAAGGCGCTTCAATATTGGTATCGATTTCAGCTTTCATACTTTCGTAAAAATCAGCATCTGTTATTGATTTCCAGTTTTGAATTCCTGCGTTATTGATTAAAACGTTTAAATCAGGATGGTTTGTTGTAATCCATTCGTAAAGTGCCACGCGTTCTGCTTCTACAGATAAGTCGCAAACTTTTGTAATTACAGACGGAAACTTTGCTTTAACGTCGTTTAAAACCGATTCTCTTCTTCCGCAGATAATCACGGTATTGTTTTCCTGAATAAATCGTTCGGTAAGTCCAAGTCCGATACCGGTTGCACCTCCAGTTATTAAAATTTTGTTGTCTGATAAATTCATCTTTTCGTTCTTTAAATTTGATGAGACAAAGGTAGGAGCGAAGTAGAGTTGGGAAGTTGTAAATATCAAACCGATGTTTGCGAAATTCAAATCACAAGTAATAAATTCCAATTTTTAGAAATTCCAAATTCCAAAGCGTTGCTTTAAACTTTGTCAAAGTTCGAAACTTTGACAAAGTTCTCGAACCTGAAACCTAAAACCTGAAATCTAAAACCTAAAACCTGAAACAAAACAACTTAACTCCTAAAGGCAATCGGCGTAAAGGACGTTTGTTTTTTAAAGAAATTTGAAAAATGAGCTAATTCTTCAAAACCAAGTGAATAGGCTATTTCAGATATATTCCAATCGGTTTGTTTTAAAAGTATTTTTGCTTCGTTTGTTAATCGGTTACTGATTAATTCGGTTGTGGTTTTTCCGGTATTTTCCTTTAAAACCTTATTTAAATGATTCACATGAACGGATAATCTTTCCGCAAAATCTTTTGCTGTTCTCAATTCCAACCTTTGATTTGGAGATTCAATAGGGAATTGTCTTTCTAATAATTCAGCAAATAAAGAAGAAACTCTCGCTGCCGAATTGTGCTTAGAATACAAAGCGGTTATAGGTTGTAACTTTTGTCCAAAGTGAATTAATTCAGCAACATAATTTCGAATTAAATCGTATTTATAAATATAATCAGAATTAATTTCTTTTTGTATTTTATTGAAAATCAAAGAAACTTCTTCTACTTCTTCATCTGATAATTGAAAAATTGGATAGCCGTCTGAAGCAAAAATTGGAAGTTCGTCCAGATCGATTCCGCTTTTGCTTTTAGATAAAAATTCGCTTGTAAATACACAAAACTGTCCACCTTGATTGGTGTCTTGTGGTAAATAGTTGTACGGAATTTTTGGCGTTGCAAATAGCAATCCTTGTTTTTCGATTTCGATTACTTTATCGGCGTATTCTGCTTTGTTGTGACCTCTAATTAAACTTATTTTGTAATAAGCTCTTCTGTCATAAGGCATTCCGGGTTTTCCTTTCATGCGTTCCAAAAGTTCCTTAATATCGAAAACATTAAAATGTCCGATTTCTTTCTGGATGTCGTTTGGCAATAATGAAGTGGGATCAACTGTAAAACCTTCGGTAATATCTTGGTAAAATGAATCTAGGGATTTCATATCGTGATGAATTGCGAAATTCAAATATACGAAAAAATGTTTTTTGCCACGAAGACGCTAACGCACGAAGTTTTTTTATATTGTTTTGCAATTTTATTTGTATTTCGCTTCAATCTTTGACTAAGTTTTTTTGCATTTTAAGGAATTACTTAAAAAACCTTTGCGCCTTAGCGTCTTTGCGGCTAAAAAAATTAAAACAAACTTCCTTGTACAAACTCAGGCTCGGGATTGCTTCCGAAAGGAAAAGCATCAATCACAAAAAACTGTTTTACATTGGGATCAAATTCTCTTAAAACAATTTCATTGCATTCAAATTGAAGATCAATTGTGGTAAAAAGTTCAGAAGCTATTTTAAGGTTTTCGTGAGTTAATCTTCTTCCGATTGACAGGTGTGGATTATCGCTTTTATGCTTTAAAGATTTAAACGTTTCATGAGTCTTTTTCATGATGGGCACCAAATTATTCTTCGATTCTTCGGTTGCACCAATAAAAAAAGCGCCACTAGTCGGAAAAGAATCAAAGTGATTTAAGAACACTTCGAAAGGTGTAAAAGTATCTGCAATTTTAGTAAGCCTTTGTTTGACAGAATCAAGTTGAGATTCTTCAATTACAAATTCACAAATTGTAATATGAGCTTCAGAATTGCAGCTATTGTACCAATTGATTTTACTTTTTAAAAAGTCTTTCAGTTTTTTAACGGGTTCAACCAGTGCTTTAGAATAAAATACAACCGAATATGTTTTTTCCATTTTTTAGGCTTTGAATGACAAATTTAAAGTTTTCCCTTTAAATGTAATCGATGCAGAATCTCAGATTTTAATAATCCGCTTCCGCCTCCAAAATGTTCAATGACTTCAACATCTGGATTATTTTTTAAGCAGAAAGAAGTAAATTCTTTCTCCACATGATCTTCGATTGCAGAACTTAAAAGCACAATGTCGATTTTATTGTTTTGAAAGTATTCTTGGGCTTCTTTTTCGTTATTAAAAGCAACACCATTCCAGTTTTCATCAGCATTAACAAGACGAAGTAAAATAGCTAAAATGGCTTCATTTTTTCCGAGTAATAAAAATTGCAGTTGTTTCATTTTTTCAAGCTTCTAAAGGTTCTGAGGTTGTAAGATACTAAATTTCTTAGCTCTTCATTTATTCTCTAATTGTCCAAATTATCTCATTCTCTATTTTAAATCACTCACAAATGTAGGGAGGGTTTTGAGAAATATGGCTTAATCTAGGACAAGAAATGTCTTTTTTTGCAAAGATTCCGTTTAGAATCTAGTATTTTCTTTCACAAATTTGCGTTAAAGAGGATTTTTACAATGTTTTGCGATACAAAGACTTAAGCTTTTAAGTTAAAGTTAAGAATGTTAATTTTTTCACACAATGAGGAAAACCGTAAGGTTATCTATCTTGTGAATTCTAATTTTGGCCTGTAGAAATTTGAAAACGATGATGCCTTTACCTTTTTGGGATCATTTAGAATTTCTACAGAAAACTGTTTTTGGAGAAACGTTTTTACATTGAATTTTGACATATTCATTTGATCGTGGGTAATTGTATATAAGTTTGCAATATACATTAATGTCTAATTTTTTTAAGGGTTTTAAGATTAAGTCGACGGACGTAATTTTAAAACCCTTTTTTTACCACAATAATGAAAAACCAATTAGCCAAAACTGAATAATATCGGTGTTGATTTTAAACTTTTGAGGCGAGAATCCGTAATAGTTTTTAAATGCTGCAGAAAAATGTGAGACATCTTTGTAGCCACATTTATAAGCCGCTTCGCTTACTGTAGCTTTTTTGTTTTGAAACAATTCTTTGGCATGTTCCATTCTCAGTTTTATGATATAGCTTTTTACAGTGGTGCCAAAACAAGCTTTAAAACCTTTTTTTAATTTGAATTCATTTAACGAAATAAGTCTCGAAAGTTCAGGAAGAGTAGGTGTGTTTCTATAATCGTCTTCTAATATTTTTTTAGCTTCTAAAAGTTTATCATAATCTTCTTGATTAATTTTATTTGTTTCTAAAGGTTTGATAATTAATGTTTCGAGCTGATGAATAAGAAGTTCTTTAATTTTACTTTCAATGTAAATTCTCTTTAGAACTCCTTCTCGCGTACAATTTTTTATTTCAGAAGTCACCCACTGAATTGCTGGTGTAAAAGGAAGATATTTTGAAGTTAAATAACTGGATTGTTTTTGAAGGATTTTTTTTGAAAATTTTTCGTGTAACTGCCAGTCTTCATTGATTATATTAAAATAAAACTCTGTGGAAAGAATAATCGACAGGTAGTTGATTTCTGTAAAAGGCGGAATGTTAAACGTTGCTTTAAAATTGTTCGTATAAAAAATATTATGTGTGTTTTTCCTTGAATATTTTTCGCTTTCCAATTGGTCAATGTAGGTTTCGACATTGCTGCTATAAATAAAATTCATCACAACCGATTCTTCATCAATTTCAAAACTTACAGTTCTTGGTGTTGAATAATACATCTGAGTATCAAGAAGAACCAATCCTTCAGTTATAAGATGACGGCTTATAATTTTTTCAGAATCTCCATTTTGAATGTTTACATTCTCTTCGGTTAAAATGCTCTTTGGATAATATTTATCTCCAATTTGAATTTTAATTATAGGCGTTTCTGACGTTAAAAGTGTGGCGTTGATTTTCAAAATTTAATCCGTTTTTACAAAATAATAATCCGTTTTTCCCTATCTTTTTTAAAGACGTTGATGGTACTTTTGCAGCAAAGTTATTTATAATTAGTCTAATTAAATATATGTCAACGCCAAAAAAAATATTTTTTATTTCATTTTTCTTCTTTTCGTTCTTTTCATTTGCCCAGCAAAATCATGGGGTTACAGTGATCGGGCAAGTGGTTGAAAAATATGGTCAAACAGTGCCATTTGCAACAGTAGTGATAGAAAAAACTGACTTAAGTATGATTTCCGATGAAAATGGAAAGTTTATTTTCAGAAATGTTAAACCAGGAAAACATACTATCAAAGTTTCTGCAATGGGTTTTTCAGTCTTTAAAAAAAGCATAGAGGTTTCTGGAACTTCTGTAAATATTCCGGTTCACTTGGATAACGAATTGCAGGAATTAGAAAGTGTAACGGTTTTAGGGCGTTCGTCAGTTGATAAGGTCAATAAGCAAGCTTATAACGTAACAGCTGTCGATGCAAAAAAACTACATAACTCTACTCTGGATCTGGCACATGCCTTAGATAGAGTATCAGGCGTGCGTTTTCGTGAAGCCGGAGGGGTAGGATCCCGATCTGAATTATCAATTAATGGATTTTCTGGGAATCAAATTAAAATTTTTATTGACGGTGTGCCAATGGATAATTTTGGTTCGTCTTTTCAAATCAATAATATCCCAATTAATCTGGCTGATCGTGTAGAGGTTTATAAAGGTGTTGTGCCTATTTGGCTGGGTGGAGATGCTTTGGGAGGAGCTGTTAATATTGTAACGAATAGTAAACCTAGAACTTATGTGGATGCTTCTTATTCCTTTGGGTCATTCAATACATTTAAAACTGCCATAAACGCAGGTTATACTTCAAAAAGTGGTTTTACTACGGAGATTAATGCATTTCAAAATTATTCAGATAACAATTACTGGGTAAATGTTGAAGCTCAAAATTTAGAAACTAATCAATATTATAAAGAAACACGAGTAAGAAGATTTCATGATAATTACCATAATGAAACTGTAATTTTTAATATTGGAATTACAGGTAAAAAATATGCCGATAAATTAATGTTTGGTTTTACAGCTGGGCAAAATAAGGCTGATATTCAAACTGGCGCCAGAATGGAAGCAGTATTTGGCGAAAGGTATAGACGCGGGAATACTTTGATGCCTACTTTAAAATATCAGGTAAAAGATTTGTTTACAAAAGGGTTGAATGTGAATGTAACGGGAAATTTTAATTTTGGTTATGAACAAACTGTAGATACTGTAAATAGACGATACAATTGGTTTGGACAATATGTACCAAGGCCAGGTCTGGGTGGAGAAGCTGAAAGATCTCTATATAAATTTAAAAACAACAATGGAATAGCTACTTTAAATGCGACTTATGCCATAGGAGAACGTCATTCTTTATTGCTAAACAATACATTTAACATGTTTGACCGTAAAGGAAGTGATGAACTTTATCCTGAGTCCATAGCTTATCAGCAGCCTCAAAAGCTACAAAAGAATATTTTGGCTGCGGCTTATAAATTTGACTACAATCAAAAATGGAGCACGTCATTATTTGTGAAAAATTATGATTTAAATACTACTCTCACCAGAAGTTATAATCCTTCTGGAAACTGGGGAGATGTTGCTTATGTGGTGTTAAATGATAAATCATCTAATTTAGGTTATGGAGGAGCAAGTAGCTACTATTTAAAGCAAAATTTACAGTTGAAAGCCTCTTATGAAAAATCATATAGATTACCTACTTCGGATGAAATTTTTGGTAATCCTAATGATAATGTGCAGGGTAATAATAATTTAAAACCAGAATCGAGTAACAATATTAATTTAGGATTTAGTTATCAAACTAGTTTTAATAACGTTAATGCTTTAACATTTGATATAAATGGTATCTATCGTAATAGTACTGATTTTATCCGTTCGGAATTTAATAATAATCAGAACAAAACTGTAACCGTTAATCTAGGTGGTGTAAGAACTAAAGGTATTGATGGAGAGATTCGATACTCTTACAAAAAGCGATTTACATCTGGTCTTAATATGACTTATCAGGATATACGAAATATGACCAAATATGAGCCAGAGCAAAATTTTGTTTCCTATTACTATAAGGACAGACTGCCTAATATTCCTTATTTATTTGGTAATCTGGACGCGACACTTTTCTTTGATGATGTAATAAAAAAAGGAAATAATTTGTCTGTTGGTTATAATCTTCTTTATGTGCATTCTTATTATTTGTATTGGCCAAGCAGTGGAACATCGAGCGGAAAACATGATATCCCTGTACAGTTTAAAAATGATTTAAATTTAGTTTACACTATGGCTAACGGAAAATATAACGTGGCATTGGAGTGTCAAAATTTAATGGATAACGAACTTGTTGATAATTTTTCGCTTCAAAAGCCAAGTCGTGCCTTTTATGTGAAATTTAGATATTTCTTTAATAAATCGAATAAATAATTTTAATATATAAAACAATTAATACTATGAAAACAATTAGCAAATTACCTTTACTATTAACAGCATTGGTTTTGTCATTTTCCTCTTGTGAAAGTTCTGACGATGGGAAGCAAGAAGACGTTAGTGGAGATACATCAAAAACAAAATATATAGTTACTGTTACTACAGGTGCACAAGGTGTAGCGGATTATCTATTAACAGCTAGTGATATTTCAACTGGGTCAATAACAACACAAGGAAACGGATTAGAACAAGATGGTACTTATCGTTATTATTTAACAACGCAAAACAAATTTTTTAGTTTCCTATACGGTCAGGGAAATCCAGGAGCTGTTACTACTTATGGCTTAACTGCGAATGGAGACTTAACTAAGACTTCAAATTTCCAGTCGGAGACAGTACAGGTTTTTGCACCTGTTAACAAAGATATCTTAATGGTAAAAGTGCCTAGAAGCGGCGCTTCAATTTCTTATATGTATAAAGTTGATGCAGAAAAATCTGTACTTACAGAAACAGTAGCACAGGATACGAGACTTTTAATTGGAAATAAAAATCCAGATTTAGCAGAAAGAGCTCATTTTACTTGGGCAACTCAGGTGGGAGATAAAGTATTTATGCCTTATATGAAAATTAATGGTATTGCTCCGGATACTTTTGGGACAAGACATGCTGATAGTACTTGGGTAGCTGTATATAGTTATCCGGATCTAAAATTAGAAAAAGTAATTAAAGATAACCGTACAAGTTACTTAGGAGCTTATTTTACTAATGGATTGTTTAAGGATGAAAAAGGAGATGCATATGGATTTTCCGGAGCTATTGGAACAGCTAATGGTGTAGTTACTTCTACAAAACCTTCGGCTGTTGTTAAAATTGCTAAAGGAACCACAGAATTTGACAAATCTTATTTCTTTAATGTTCAGGAAAAATCAGGAGGATACAAAATTTCTTCTACAAGTTATATCTCAAATGGTAAGTTCCTATTGTTAATGTACGGAAACGTTGGAACTAATTCTGGATCTGTTAAGTTAGCTCTTGCTGATGTATACAACCAAACTTTTAAATGGGTTACTGGAATGCCAGCTGTATTGTCAAATGCTACTACTCGTTATAATATTACAACAGAAGATGGTAATTCAGCTGTTCTTGGTGTAAATACTCCTGATGGAAACTGGATTTACTCAATCAATGGTACAACTGCTGTTGCAACAAAAGGTATGAAAGTTGAAGGCGGACAAATTACTGCAATTCAAAAATTAAAATACTAATATTTTTTTGCCGTAAGTCCTCATTTTTTGAGGACTTGCGGTTTTTTTATTTATCCTATTTATCTATCCCAATATGTTTTCTTCTTCAAAACCAAATAATAAGAAAAAAAGTAAAAAGTCGCTTTTTAAGCGTATCATGGCCTGGCTGCATTTGTGGCTTGGTTTAGCATCTGGAATTATTGTCGTCATTGTCAGTCTTACGGGCTGTATTTATGTTTTTGAAAATGAAATAAAAGATTTTATTGAAGACTGGCGTTTTGTAAAACCTCAGAAAGAAGCATTTTTATTGCCGTCGCAATTGGTTTCGATTGCAGATAAAAAAATGAAAGACAAAAAAGCAACTAGCGTAACTTTTGGAGCAAAAGATGAAGCGGCTATTGTTGGTTATTTTGTGGAGAAAAAAGAAGACGGTGAAAGAGGCGGACGTGGTGAAAAAGGAGAGCATAAAAGAAGAAGAAAAGATTTTGCTAAAAATGAAAATGCAAAAGGAAAATCTGAATTAAAAGCTCAACCAAATGAAAAAGGCAAAGAAAAAGGAAAGGGTGAAAAACGTAAAGGAGGAAGAAGACAAGGAACTTTTATAAGCGTTTATATGAATCCATATACGGGAGAGGTATTAAATGTAAAAACTTTCTCAAGAGGAGATTCTCCAGATTTTTTTAGATGGATTTTAAACGGACATCGCGCATTATGGCTTCCGTATGATATAGGAAGACCAATTGTTGGAGTTGCAGTTCTAATTTTTGTTATGTTATTAATTTCGGGCATCGTTTTATGGTGGCCAACAAAATGGATTAAATCTATTATTGATAAAAGTTTTAAAATAAAATGGGACGCGAGTTTTAAACGTGTCAATTATGACATGCACAATGTATTTGGTTTCTATAGCTGCATTTTCCTGTTTTTTATTGCCGTAACAGGCTTAGTATGGAGTTTTGGATGGTGGAGCAAATCTTTGTATTGGGTGACTTCTGGAGGAAAACCATTGGTTGAAAACCGCGAATCTCCAAAATCTGATACAATTAATGTGAAGGAATTTAATATCACAACAGCCGATAAAGTTTTATTGAATTTAAGAAAAGAAAATCCTCAAGCATCTGGAATTATGATTAGTATTCCAGGAAAACCTGCAGATCCGATTGGTGCTTTTGTTTACAAGCAAAGACACACTTTTTATAATATGGATCGATATAGTTTTGATCAGCAGAGCTTGAAAGAAATTTCGATTAAAACCCCTTTTTCAGGAAAGTATATCGAAGCTAATATTCCAGACAAAATCAGACGTATGAATTATGATATTCATGTTGGAAGTGTTCTTGGACTTACAGGTAAAATTATTGCATTTTTGGCCAGTTTAATTTCTGCAAGTCTACCCATTACGGGGTTTATTATCTGGTGGGGAAAACAGAAATTTGGTAAAAAGAAACCTACCGCAAAACCAAAAGTGGCGACTAAAGCAATTCCTGTTTCTAAATTGAAAAATACAGCAGAGCAAGAAGTTACTGCTTAAACATATAAAATTGGTTTTTATAATTCCTTTTTGTTTTTTTTTTTTGATAAAAGGCAAAACTTGTAAAAGTTTTGCCTTTCTTTTTTTCTAGTTATAACCGTTTGATTTAAGCCATTCTTCACAATCTCTTGTCCAATATTTACTGGTGTCATCAATACCTAATCCAAATCCGTGACCTCCTTTTTCATATATATGTAACTCAGCAGAAACTCCATTTTTCTTTAAAGCCAAATAGTAATTAATGCTGTTTTCTGGAATAACCACAGTATCATCTGTAGCATGAATTAAGAAAGTAGGTGGTGTTTTTGAAGTTACTTTCTTTTCATTCGAAAAAGATTCAATTAATTGTTTTGACGGATTGTTTCCAAGCAAATTGGTTTGAGAGCCTTTATGAGTAATTTCGTTTTCCATTGAAATTACAGGATAAATCAATAATGAAAAATCTGGGCGTGCACTCACTTTGTATGCCGATTCATAAACTATATCATCATAGTGTGTTGAAGCAGTTGAAGCTAAATGACCGCCGGCAGAAAAGCCTAAAATTCCAATTTTGTTAGGATCAATATTCCATTTCGAAGCATTTTGTCTTACGTAACGAATAGCTTCTTGAGCATCTTGCAATGGCCCAACGTTTTTGTTTTTCATGGTTAAATCGGTTGGCATTCGATACTTTAAGACGAATACTGCGATTCCAAGGCTATTAAACCATTCTGCCACTTTTGTTCCTTCTTTTTCGAATGCTAAATGGGTGTAGCCGCCGCCCGGACAAATTACAACAGCGGTTTGATTTGGTTTTGCTTCTTTAGGAATAAAAATGCTTAAAGTGGGTAAAGAAACCTGGCTTGTGCTCTCCATTCTTCCATTTTTAATAACTTCTTTTTCTTTATAATCGGCAGCTTTTATTTCATCTGGAATTTTGTCCCATAACGGGATTACTTGATTTTGTGCATTCATAGAAAATAGCCCTGAGAAAAGAAGAAAACTCAACGTAATGCCTCTTGAGAATTGTGTTTTAGTAGTTTTCAATTTAATTTATAATTATTTGGTTTGTAGATGTTTATGTTTTTGTATTCGTAAATGCAAGCGAATAGCAAAAGAATCTAAAAATACATAAAATTGGTTTGCCAAAAGTTGGCTTTTGGGACAATTTTACCCCAACAAAAGGATAAATTTCACCCGCTGCCTTTTAACAAATATATTGTTTAATGTGTAATTTTGTATTCCTTTTTTTATATAATATGTTTATTTTAACGAACTAAATTATTTTTTTACACAATATTATTTGGATTGTACAGATTAAAAACTATATTTGTGCAATCGATTACATTATTTCTCTCCAAAGGTATTAATTTATTGATTATACTATTCTTAGAAAGCAGTAATGAGAATCTGTAAGATTGCCAAAAATTACAAAACTATAATACCCACTTACTATGAATCAAACCGAAACTGTTGCAGTAAATCAGAGTGTCAAAACCACAGGAAAATACCGTTGGAGTATTTGTGCATTGTTATTTTTTGCAACTACCATCAATTACCTAGATCGACAAGTCCTTTCTTTAACTTGGAGCGATTTTATTGCGCCAGAATTTCATTGGACTAATAATGACTACGGAAATATTACCGCTTTATTTTCAATCTTTTATGCAGTTTCATTGTTGTTTGCCGGACGATTTGTAGATTGGATGGATACTAAAAAAGGATTTCTTTGGGCAATCGGAATTTGGTCTGTAGGAGCTTGTCTTCATGCCTTCTGCGGAATCGCTACTTCAGGAATTATAGCAGGAGAATGGTTTGTGAGTTTTCATGGTTCAAAAGAAATAATCAGTACAATAAGCGATACAGCATTGGTAATCAATGTGAGTGTGGCTTTATTTATTTTTGCACGTTTCGTTTTAGCAGTTGGAGAAGCAGGAAACTTCCCTGCGGCAATTAAAACAACAGCAGAATATTTCCCTAAAAAAGACAGAGCTTTTGCAACTAGTATTTTTAATGCAGGAGCAACTGTAGGAGCTTTAGCTGCGCCAATTACAATTCCATTCATAGCAAAATCTTTTGGATGGGAAATGTCATTTATCATTATTGGAGCTTTAGGTTTTGTTTGGATGGGATTCTGGATGTTTATGTACGATAAGCCAGAAAAACATTCGAAAGTTACACCAGAAGAATTGGCTTATATTCAGCAAGATGATATTGAAGACAGTAAAATCGGTTTTAAACCAGAAGCTGGAGGAAAAGTGTCTTTGGCAGATTGTTTTAAATACAAACAAACTTGGGCTTTTGCATTTGGTAAGTTCATGACAGACGGTGTTTGGTGGTTTTTCTTATTCTGGACGCCAGCGTATTTGAGTTCGGTTTATGGAATGGATTCTACAGAAGCGGCATTGCCATTGTTTGTGCTTTACATGATTACTTTATTGTCAATTATTGGTGGTTGGCTTCCGACTTATTTCGTTGAGAAAAAAGGAATGAATCCGTATGAAGGAAGAATGAGAGCAATGTTGATTTTTGCATTTTTTCCATTATTAGCCTTGATCGCACAGCCATTAGGATATATTAGTTATTGGGTTCCAGTAATTATTATCGGAATTGCAGGAGCAGCACACCAATCTTGGTCGGCAAATATTTTTACTACAGTAGGAGATATGTTTCCTAAAAAAGCAATTGCAACTATCACAGGTATTGGAGGTTTAGCAGGAGGGTTAGGATCTACTTTGATTAATAAAGGGTCTGGGGTCTTGTTTGATTACGCCAAAGACACTAATATGGTTTTTATGGGGTTTAAAGGAATTGAGGCTGGATATTTTATTATTTTCTCGATCTGTGCAGTTTGCTATTTAATAGGTTGGACTGTAATGAAGTCTTTAGTTCCTAAATACCGTCCAATTACTGATTTGTAAAAGAAATTTTCTTCCAAACAAAAATAATTTTTGGTTAGAATTATGGTTATTCCATTAAAAAAATTAATTTTGTGCAATCGATTACATTTATTTAAATTATGACAAAATATAGTTCAAGATACGCGTCAAGCCCAGAAGCTGTAAAAAAATATGATACACAGCAATTGAGAGAAGAATTCTTAATTGATGATTTAATGCAGGAAGATGAAGTAGTTTTGGTTTATTCACACTACGACAGATATATTGCAGGATCTGCAGTTCCTGTAAAAGGAGATTTACCGCTTGAAACAATCGATCCGTTAAAGGCGCCTTACTTTTTAGAAAGAAGAGAACTTGGAATTATTAATGTAGGAGGAAGCGGCTCTGTTGTAGTAGAAGGAACAACTTATGAGTTAGGTTTTAAGGATGCTCTATACATTGGAGCAGGAAATAAAGAAGTAGTTTTTAAAAGTGATGACAAAAACAATCCTGCTAAATTCTATTTAAACTCTGCACCAGCACATACCACTTATCCTACTAAGAAAGTAAGCTTAGCTGAGGCTAATAAATTACAATTAGGAACTATGGAAACGGCAAATCACCGTACCGTAAACCAAATGATTATTGGAAGTGTGGTAACAACATGCCAATTGCAAATGGGAATGACTGAACTAAAGCCTGGAAGTGTTTGGAATACAATGCCAGCTCACGTTCACGATCGTAGAATGGAAGTGTATTTTTATTTAGATATTCCACAAGATCAGGCAGTTTGCCATTTTATGGGACAACCACAGGAAACAAGACATATCTGGATGAACAATCATCAGGCAGTAATTTCTCCGCCTTGGTCTATTCACTCGGGAGCAGGAACTAGTAATTATACTTTTATCTGGGGAATGGCTGGAGAAAACTTAGATTACGGAGATATGGATGTTTGTAAAATCACTGATTTAAGATAAGATGACAAATTTATTTGATATAAAAGGAAAAGTTGCCCTTATTACAGGAAGTACACACGGACTTGGAATGGCAATGGCAAAAGGATTAGGTCAGGCGGGTGCTACAATTGTAGTAAACGGAAATTCTTCTCAAGAAAAAATTGATCATGCTGTAGCAGAATTAAAAAGCGAAGGAATTAATGCAGTTGGTTACAAATTTAATGTAACAGAAGAACAGGAAGTAAAAGCTGCTGTTGCGAAAATTGAAAGTGAAGTTGGACCAATCGATATCTTAATCAATAACGCTGGAATTATTAAAAGAATTCCGCTTCTGGATATGGAAGTTTCAGATTTCAGAGAAGTAGTGGATATTGATCTTGTAAGTCCGTTTATCGTTTCTAAGCATGTTGCAAAAGGAATGATTGAAAGACGTCAAGGAAAAATCATCAACATTTGTTCTATGATGAGCGAATTAGGAAGAAATACCGTTTCGGCTTACGCTGCTGCAAAAGGAGGCTTGAAAATGCTGACTAAAAACATGGCAACAGAATGGGCAAAATACAATGTTCAAATTAACGGAATCGGTCCTGGATATTTTGCTACAGAACAAACCAAACCAATTAGAGTAGACGGACATCCGTTTAATGATTTTATCATTAGTAGAACTCCGGCAGCAAAATGGGGAGATCCAAGCGATTTGGCTGGAGCGGCAATATTTTTATCATCTAAAGCAAGTGATTTTGTAAACGGTCACATTTTATATGTAGATGGTGGAATCTTAGCTACAATCGGAAAACCTTCAAACGAAGAATAATTCTCAAATTATATTTAAAAAGACATGAGCCAGAAATTCATACACGATAATTTTTTATTAGAAAATAAATATGCTGAAGAGTTGTATCATAATTACTCTAAAAATCAGCCGATTATTGACTATCACAATCACTTAAATCCGCAGTTTATTGCCGAAGATAAAATCTTTGAAAATATTACTCAAGTTTGGATTAATGGTGATCACTACAAGTGGCGTGCAATGCGTACTTTGGGAATCAACGAGCAGTTTGTAACAGGAAATGGTTCAGATAAAGATAAATTCTTAAACTGGGGAAAAACTGTTCCGTACACTATGCGTAATCCGTTGTACCACTGGACACATTTAGAATTGGCTCGTTATTTTGATATATATGATTTATTGAATGAAAAGTCGGCTGAGAAAATTTATATCGAAACTTCTGAGAAAATAAATTCTCAGGCGTACAGCACGCAAAACCTTCTTAAAAAAGTAAACGCTGAATTAGTTTGTACTACAGAAGATCCAATCGATTCTTTAGAATTTCACCAAAAATTCGCAAATAATTCGACTGGAATCAAAATGAGTACGGCTTTCAGACCTGATAAAGCCATCTTAATTGCTAATGATGGATATAATGCATATCTGGACACATTAGGGGATGTGTCCGGTATTGCAATTAACACGTATGCTGATTTACAGTCTGCTTTAAGAAAAAGAATCGAATTCTTTAATGCAAACGGATGTAAATTAAGTGATCATGGATTGAATCAAATTGATTTTGAAAACTTTACAGAAAGTGAAGTAAATGCTATTTTCAAAAAGAAAAGAGAAAACGGAGAGTTGTCTCCAGAAGAAGTTTTAAAATTCCATAGTGCTATTTTAGTTTTCTTGTCAGAAACTTATCATGAGTTTGGATGGGTACAGCAATTTCACTTAGGTGCATTGCGTAACAACAATGCTCGTATGCACAGAATCTTAGGCCCAGATACAGGATGGGATTCTATTGGAGATTATCCTCAAGCACAAAAATTATCTGCTTTCTTAAATGCTTTAGACAGTAAAGATAAATTGACTAAAACGATTATCTATAACCTAAATCCTGCTGATAACGAAGTTATGGCAACAATGATTGGAAACTTCAACGACGGAAGCGTTCGCGGAAAAGTACAATTTGGTTCAGGATGGTGGTTCTTAGATCAGAAAGATGGAATGACAAAACAATTGAACGCGCTTTCAAATATGGGCTTAATCAGCTGTTTTGTTGGAATGCTGACAGATTCTAGAAGTTTCTTATCGTTCCCAAGACACGAATATTTCAGACGTATTTTATGTAATCTTTTGGGAGATGAAATCAAAAAAGGAGAATTGCCAAACGACATGGAATGGATTGGAAAATTAGTTGCTGATATTTCATACAACAACGCAAAAGAGTATTTCAAATTTTAATTTTTTTTAACCATAAGTATTTTTGAACCATTAAGAGATTAAGAAAATTAAGTTTTTGGGTTAATAAATTAGTCACTTAAATAAAGATTATTAAGCAAGCAGGCTTAATAATCTTAACCTTTACTGTCAAAGAAAACATGTAGTAGGGCTTAATTTTCTTAATGCCTTAATGGTAAAAATAAATATAAAAATAGTATGAGTAGAGTAGTTGCATTTGGAGAAATTATGCTTCGTCTTTCGACAGAGAGACACTTACGTTTTTCACAATCTACAGCATTTGGCGCTACATACGGCGGCGGCGAATTTAACGTATGTGTTTCTTTGGCCAATTATGGTGTAAATGCTGAATTTGTTACCAGACTGCCTGAAAATGAAATTGGTTTTTCTGCATTAAAAGAAATCAGAAAAATGAATGTCGAGTCTAAAAACATTGTTTACGGAGGAGAACGTCTGGGAATCTATTTCTTAGAAACTGGAGCAGGAACTCGTGGCAGTAATGTAGTTTACGATCGTGCGCACAGTGCGATGTCAACAATAGAAAAAGGACAGGTAGATTGGGAGAAAGTTCTGGAAGGAGCCGAATGGTTTCACTGGAGCGGTATTACGCCTGCCATTTCTCAAACTGCGGCAGAAGCTTGTTTAGAGGCAATTAAAGTGGCTCACAAAAAAGGAATTAAAATTTCATGCGACTTAAATTATAGATCAAAACTTTGGCAGTACGGAAAAACTCCGAGCGAGGTTATGCCAGAAATGCTGAAATATAGTAATGTGATTTTAGGAGATATTGATACGGCGTATTTCATGTTAGGAATTCCGAAAGTAAATCCGAATTATCAGGACGAAAAATCACTTCCAGCAGTATATGATAAATTGTTTGAATTGATTCCGAGCTTGAAAATTGCGGCAACGACATTGCGCTATTCCGTTAGTGCTTCACACCAGAGAATTGGCGGAATTTTATACGACGGAAAAGCAATTTATAGTGCAGCCGTAAAAGAAGTTACTCCGGTTGTAGACCGTGTAGGAAGCGGTGATGCTTTCATGGGCGGATTAATCTACGGTTTATTGGAATATAATAACAACCAGAGAGCTTTAGATTTTGCAGTTGCAGCTTGTTGTTTAAAGCATACAATTGCAGGAGATTATAACTTGGTTACTTTAAAAGAAGTTGAAAATATGATTGATGGTGATGGTTCTGCATTAGTATCAAGATAATTTTAAAAGAAAAATGGCAAAATATTCAAGAATTGAAGTAGCTCAGACAATGAAAGAAAATGGTATGGTTCCGTTATTCTTTCACTCTGATATTGAGCTAAGTAAAAAAGTTTTAAAAGCATGTTATGATGGAGGTTCCAGATTAATGGAATTTACGAGCAGAGGCGATTTTGCACATGAAGTTTTTGGAGCTTTAAATAAATATGCTCTGGCAGAACTGCCAGGGATGATCTTGGGAGTTGGTTCTATTACAGATGCGGCTTCGGCTTCTTTGTACATGAGTTTAGGAGCAAATTTTATTGTAACACCAGTATTTAGAGAAGATATAGCTATAGCTTGTAATCGCAGAAAAGTACTTTGGTCGCCAGGCTGCGGTACTTTGACAGAAATTGCAAAAGCAGAAGAATTAGGTTGCGAAATTGTAAAATTATTTCCAGCTGATACTTACGGGCCAGAGTTTATTAAAGCCATAAAAGGCCCATGTCCGTGGACAAACATTATGCCGACAGGCGGTGTTTATCCGACAAAAGAAAGTTTAAGTTCGTGGTTGAATGCTGGAGCAACTTGTGTTGGTTTAGGTTCGCAATTAATTTCAAAAGATATATTAGACAATAAAGACTTCGAGGGACTTACTTCAAAAGTGAAACAGGTTCTTGACATTATAAAAGATATTAGAAAATAAGATTAAGGGGTAATCATGCCAACTCCTTATTTTATAAGTTTTTTTTAGATTTTTAGAGATTGTAATTGAACATTACGCTTGAAAAATTGAGCTAGCCATTCCTCACAGCCGGCTTTATTTTACTCAATCGGGTGTAATGTTTCATTTACAATTTTAAAGGCAGAAATAATGAAATAGGGTTTATAAATGGTTATTTATAACGCATTAAAGAAAATTCAAAATGAAAAAATTAAATAGAGTAAATACAGGATTAGAAAAGTTACAGCCAATTAAGGTAGTTCAGTTTGGAGAAGGTAATTTTTTAAGAGCCTTTGTTGATTATGCTTTTGATAAACTAAATAAAGAAGTTGATTTTAATGCCGGTATTGCAGTAGTTCAGCCTTTGAAAGACGGTATGGTAAACATGATTAATGATCAGGATGGTCTTTATACCTTGTTTATGAACGGAATTAAAAAGGGTGAAAAGATACAAGATATTGTGTTGATTAATAATATTGTAAAAACGATAAACCCATATACTGAATTTGCAAATTATTTGGCTTTAGCCAAAGAAGAAGAACTTCAGTTTATCGTTTCTAATACTACAGAAGCTGGAATTGAATTTATTGAAAGTGATGCTCCAGACATGCAACCACCAGTGTCATTTCCTGCAAAATTGACGGTTTTATTATACGAAAGATTTAAGCATTTTAACGGAGATGCTTCTAAAGGAGTTACAATAATTCCTTGTGAATTAATTGATTATAACTCTGAGACGCTTAAAAAATATATTTTACAATATGTTGATTTATGGAAATTAGAAGATGCATTTAAAACTTGGGTATCAGATGCTTGTACCTATCATAGCACTTTGGTTGACAGAATTGTTCCTGGATATCCAAGAGCTGAAATTGAAGAATACAATAACAAATTAGATTATCAGGACAATTTAATTGTTGCGGCTGAACCTTTTTTCCTTTGGGCTATTGAAGGTGGAGATGATCTAAAAGCAAAATTGCCTTTTCATAAAACAGATTTGAATGTAAAAATCGTTGATGATATACGTCCTTTTAAAATGATTAAAGTTCGTATTTTAAACGGTGCGCATACAGCAATGGTTCCTTTTTCACTTTTGCATGGCAATAAACTGGTAATGGAAACTGTTAACGGAGATTTTACTGGAAAATTTGTAAATAGCGTTATTAGTGAAATTAGTGAAACTCTTGATATGGACAAAAATGAAATTACGGCCTATTCGGAGGAAGTAATGGATAGATTTAAAAATCCATTTATCAAACATGCACTTGCTGATATTGCATTAAATTCTGTATCGAAATTCAAAGTAAGAGTTTTGCCTAGTTTATTAGGATATTATATTACAAACAAAAAATTGCCTGTTAATTTGACTTTTTCATTAGCGAGCTTAATTCGTTTCTACAAAGGAACTTGGAATGGTGAAAATTTACCGGTTAAAGATGGTGAAGATATTACAACTTTCTTCAACGGACTTTGGAAATCTGATGATTACGAGAAAATTGCTCGTCTAACATTACAAAACAAAGGTTTCTGGGATCAGGATTTAACTGAAATTCCTGGATTAACAAAAGCAATTACAATTGCTTTAGAAGAAGTAGATTCAAACGGAATTGAAGCTGGTTTTGCTAAGTTTCAAGAAAGAATAAAATAAGAAAAAACAAATAGAACAAAAAGAACAAAGGTTAATTATGGCAACGCAGAAAAAATTAATAAAAGTACACCCAACCGACAATGTTGCGGTTGCTTTGGTGGATCTTACTGCAGGCGAAGTGATTGATTTTGAAGGACAATCAATTACAGTAGAGTCTGATGTAAAAATGAAACATAAGATTGCAATGGTTCCTTTTAATGTAGGGGACAGAATCATTATGTATGGTGTTTTGGTTGGAAAAGCAAGCGCTAGAATCGAAAAAGGCGGACTGCTTTCTACAGCAAATGTAAAACACGAAAGTGATAAAGTTACTGGTAAAACAGAAACTATTGGCTGGAACGCTCCAAATGTTGATAAATGGAAAGACAGAACGTGGCAGGGCTATCATAGAGAAGATGGACAGGTTGGAACAGAAAATGTGTGGTTGTTTTTTCCATTAGTTTTTTGTGAAAACAGAAACATCGAAATCTTAAAAGATATTTTTGAGAAAGAATTGATGAAACCAAAAGAGAACGATTATCAGTTATTGTTGCGTTCTTTGGTAAAATCAGAAACGGGTGGAGCAGGAAATCAAGAAGCTTCAAACGATGCTAATTTATTCAATAATATTGAAGTAAAATTCATCACTCACCAAGGTGGTTGCGGTGGAATTCGTCAGGATTCTCACAGTTTAGCAAAACTTTTGGCGGGATATGTAAACAATCCAAACGTAGCTGGAGCAACGGTTTTAAGTTTAGGATGCCAGAATCTTCAAATTTCAATTTTCAAAGAAGCTTTAGATGCGATTAATCCAAACAGTAAAAAGCCTGTTTTAATTTACGATCAGCAGTCTATCGGAACAATTGAAACCATGTTGAGTAGTGTGGTAAAAGATACTTTTGAAGCAATTAAAAAAGCAAATGAAATCAAAAGAGAACCAGCTCCATTGTCTAAACTAAGAATTGGTTTAGAATGCGGTGGATCTGACGGATTCTCAGGAATTTCTGCTAACCCAACTTTAGGAGTTTTATCTGATCATTTAGTTGCTTTGGGAGGAACTACAATTCTTTCTGAATTCCCTGAATTATGTGGAGTAGAACAGGAATTAGTAAATCGTTGTATAGATGATAAAGATGGAAAACGTTTCTTAGACTTGATGAAATGGTACGAGAAAACAGTTGTTGATGCAGGTTCAGGATTTGATATGAATCCGTCTCCAGGTAATATCAAAGACGGTTTGATTACAGATGCTATGAAATCGGCTGGTGCTGCTAAAAAAGGAGGAACATCTCCAATTACAGGTGTTTATGATTATGGAGAATATATTAGCGAACCAGGCTTTACGTTGTTATGTACGCCAGGAAATGACGTAGAATGTACAACAGCAATGGTTGGTTCGGGAGCAAATATGGTATTGTTTACCACAGGTTTAGGAACTCCAACAGGAAACCCAATCGCGCCAGTTGTAAAAATTTCATCAAACACACAATTAGCAAACAAAATGTCTGACATTATCGATATTGATACTGGAGGAATTATTACAGGCGAAAAATCTATTGATGAAATGGCAGACGAAATGCTTGAGTTTATTATTGATGTTGCTAGCGGTAACATTAAGACAAAAGCTGCTATTTTAAATCAGAACGATTTTATTCCTTGGAAAAGAGGGGTGTCATTGTGATTTTTTAGGTACAAAGTTGCAGAGATGCAAAGTGACAAAGGTTTATAGAGAAGACGCACAATATGGTGCGTCTTTTTTTTGTGTTAGGTTTATCTATAGAGACGTACAGTAGTGTGTCTCTTGTTTTTAGAGAAAGCTCCAGCGGAGCAAAATATTTATAGAATTGAAATAATAGATACAAACAAAATCTCCGGAGGAGCGACATATATTTAGGTTGCAGAAAAAATATGCCGCTCCTCCGGAGCTTTATATTGTTATCATTAATCTTTTTGCTATAAATATTTCGCTTCTCTGAAGCTTGCATAAAAAAAAGCCCATTCTAAAATGAGCTTATATGACTTATATGGTGAAAAAAAAATTAAAAATTAGTCCTTGTAGAAGATTTACGAATATGTAGTTCTGGTGCAAGAACAACCTTTTTTTCAATTTTAATCGTATCTGTTTTATCGACTTGTTCTAAGAAAACACGAGCAGACATTCTTCCCATTTCAAGTGGTGACTGATCTACAGAAGTGATTGATAATTCCATGAATTTAGTAAAAGGTTCGTTACTGAAACCCGCAACACAAAACTCACTTGGAATGCTGATATTACGTTCTTTCAGTTCCTGAATTGCACCCAATGCGGCAAAATCACTTGACGAAAATATCGCGTCAGGAGGAGTTTCTAATTGTAGGAGTTTGTCAACAGCGTCTTTACCAGCTTCTACGCTACTTTTTGTGAAAATAACATATTCTTCATTAAAAGTAAGTCCGTTGTCTAATAAAGCTTGTTTATATCCTAAAAACCTGTTTTTAAAGATGTCTAATGATTGATCTCCAGAGAAATGAGCAATATTTCTGCAGCCTTCATCAATTAAATGTTTTGTAGCTAGATAACCGCCTTTGAAGTCATTTATGGTTACAGAACTTACACCGTCAATATGTTTGCTTCTATCAAAAAAGATTAGCGGTACATTTTTCTCCAATACATTTCTGAAAGCGCTGTCGTTCTCATCTGAAATACCAGTTACAGACATCATAATACCGTCAACTTGAGCATCTACAAGTGTATGAAGGTTTTCATTCTCCCTTTTTATGCTTTCGTGAGTCTGACAGATAATAACCTGATAACCGTGAGGATAAAGCTCTTCTTCGATTCCTCGAATGACTGAGGCGAAAAAGTTGCTATCAATACGCGGAACAATAACTCCGATATTATTACTTCGGCCACTCTTTAAAGCCAGCGCCAGTTTATTTTGCTTGTAGTTCATCGCAGCGGCGGTCTTGATAACCAACTCACGCGTCGCTTCCTTTATTTTAGGATTATTGTTTAACGCTCTGGAAACTGTTGCAGCTGTGATGTTTAATTTTTCAGCAATATCGTAAATAGTTACTTTTTCACTCATTCAAAAAAAGTTTATCGAATTATTTTTAAACAAAAGTACATTTTTTTTCATTATGCAATGAATATTGTTATCGATTACCATAATTTAAAACTCAAACGTTTTAGATTCTACAATGATAATAAATTATCTAAATTTTTGCATTAAATGTAATTAAAATTTGTAATAAAAATTAAATATATAATTTTTTTTCAAATTAATTTGGTCTCTTAGAACTATTTTTCTATTTTCGTGTAATCGATTACATAAAACTTAATGTTTTTGATATTCAAACAAGAAAAATCTGAGCAAATGATTACAAATAAGATAGTCACATTAAAAAAGATTCTTTTTTTAGCCGTTTTAGGGCTTTTAATACTATCATGCTCAAGACATTCTTCTTCAGTTTCTTCACAGAATCCATGGAAAACAATGGACTTGGTTATAAAAAGCATTCCACAGGTACATTTTTCAGATAAAGTTTATAACATAAATGATTTTGGCGCTGTTGCTGACGGAAAAACGTTAAACACTTTAGCATTCCAAAAAGCCATTCAAGAATGTGCAGCAAACGGCGGTGGTCAAGTTCTAGTTCCAAACGGAAAATATTTGACAGGAGCCATTCATTTAGAAAGCAATGTCAATCTGCACTTAGAAGATCATGCTGAGATTCTTTTTAGTTTAAACCCAAAAGATTATCCTATTGTTCATACTTCTTGGGAAGGCACAGAAGTGATGAATTATTCGCCACTTATTTATGCAAAAAACAAAACCAATATCGCTGTAACTGGAAAAGGAACCTTAAATGGTCAAGCAGACAGCACAAACTGGTGGATTTGGTCTGGCGGAAAAAATTATGGCTGGAAAAAAGGAATTCCGTCTCAAAATGATCCAACAAATCGTGAAGTATTGGTTGACATGGCAGAAAAAGGAATTCCTGTTTCAGAAAGAGTTTTTGGAGACGGACGTTACTTAAGACCAAATTTTATTGAATTTTTTGAATGCAATACTGCTTTAGTAAAAGATGTAAAAATCATCAATTCTCCATTTTGGATTTTACATCCAATAAAAACAAGCAACATGATTATTGACGGCGTAACGGCTAACAGCCATGGACCAAATAATGATGGTTGTGATCCAGAATATTCGCAAAATATTGTAATCAGAAACTGCACTTTCAATACAGGCGATGATTGTATTGCAATTAAAGCAGGGCGCGATGGTGACGGAAGAAGAGTAGCCATACCAAGTAAAAACATTATCGTGCAAAATTGTAAAATGATTGACGGTCACGGTGGAGTTGTAATTGGAAGCGAAATTTCGGCAGGAGTAAATAATGTTTTTGTAGAAAATTGTGTCATGGATAGTCCAAATTTGGATCGTGCCATTCGCATCAAAACCAATTCAAAAAGAGGCGGAATCATTGAGGATATCTACGTAAGAAACCTTGAAGTGGGAACCGTAAAAGAATGCGTCTTGAAATTAAATATGTTCTACAATGTTTACGGATCGCAGACAGGAAATTTTATTCCGACCATCAGAAATGTAAGCTTAGAGAATGTAACGGTAAAAAACGGTGGAAAATACAGCGTTTGGGCAGAAGGCTATAAGGAATCTCCTGTTGAGAATATCACCCTTAAAAATGTAAAAATCCAAAAAGTAGATTCGCTCTACTTATTAAAAAATGTAAAAAACATAAACTTTATAAATACCTATATCAATGAGAAAAAAGTAGAATCTATTACTAACTAAACATTATCAATTAACCAAACTTTAAACCACATGAGTATTAAACAATTATCTGAGAAAAAAGATAAGTACTTTGTATTTTTCTTTTTCCTGAATTTTTTACTGTGCAGTTCTATATACGCACAGTCAACCACAATCGAGGGGAAGATTACCGACGCAACTGGTATGTCATTGCCAGGGGTAAACATTAATGAAAAGGGAACTAAAAACGGAACTTCAACAGATTTTGAAGGAAGTTTTAAAATTAATGTATCAAACAGTAAAGCAACTTTAATAATTAGCTATTTAGGATTTCAGACACAAGAAGTAAGTGTTGCGGGAAAATCTAAAATCAACGTGACTCTTGCAGAACAATCCAATTCATTGAATGAAGTTGTTGTTGTAGGATATGGCTCTGTAAAAAAGACAGATCTTACTGGATCTGTTAGTACAATTAGTGCTGCAACTATTACAGAAAGAAATACAATTAATCCGTTAGAAGCTATTCAGGGGAGTACTCCGGGAGTTCAGATTTCATCTTCATCAGGGCGTGCTGGAGACGGATTTAAAGTAGTAATTAGAGGAAATAATTCCCTAATTGCAGATTCAAATAATCCAAGTGTAGTAGGATCTTCACCTCTATACGTTGTAGATGGTGTACCAATGGATGGAATCGATTTTTTAAATCCGCAGGATATTGCCAGAATGGATGTCTTAAAAGATGCTTCTTCTGCAGCTATTTATGGTTCTAGAGGATCAAATGGTGTTATTATCGTAACAACAAAAAGCGGAACTAGTGCAAAAGCAGGAATCAGTGTAACTTTTGACACTTCTTACGGAAATAAAACTGCGACTAGATTACCAAAAATGATGTCTGGGGAAGAGTGGTGGAAGTTTCACCAAGTAGCTTACATGAGTGCAAAACCTCTAACTCAAACTCCAGCTCAATTAGCGGCTTTAGCAGGAAACCAGAGCCCATTATTGGTTTCTCGTGCCAACAGCGGTTATAATTTTGACTGGTACGATGCTGTGCTTCAATCAGGGATGACAGAGAATAATTATTTGAATATTTCTGGACGTTCAGATTCTGGTTTAAGCTATAATTTAGGATTCGGAATCCAAAGCGATCGTGGTCTTATTGAAAACGATGCGACAGATAAATACTCTTTTAAATTAGGATTAAATCATAAAATAAACGACAAATTTTCTACTGGCGTAAACGTTACAATTGCAAGATTGGATAACCAATTAGGTAGTGATTTGGCTATGCAGGATGCATTTAGATTAAGTCCGCTAATGTCTCCGTGGGCAGTTGATGAGGAAGGAAATGAGAAAGTAGGAACTTTATTTTTCTTGCCAGGAAAATTGACGTATCCTGATGGTTCTTGGGCAATTAATAAAACGTCTACGGTCAATCCGCTGATGGAGATCGCGAATTCTTCTCAAACGGAAAAAACATGGCAAACAGTTGGTAATGCTTATTTTCAATATCAGCCTTTAAAATGGCTTTCATTTAAAACAACATTTGCTGCAGGAATTATGGATACTCAAAATTCAAAATCATATACAGCACAAACAAATGCAGGGGTAACATTAAACGGAAAAAATTCTGCTACTTTAGAGAATATAAACAACTTCAATTATACTTGGGACAATCAAATCGATTTAAAACATACCTTTAATGAAGTTCATGACGTTAGCGTATTATTATTGCAGAGTTTGTACTCAAATGTTGATGAAAGTTCATATATGTATTCTAATAATCAGCCTTTTGATGTTGGAACAGACAATATGGGATCTGGAGCACAAACGAGTTATGTGATAAAATCTGCTTATGCAAAAAACACGTTAAACTCTTACGCTGTACGTTTAAACTATGCGTTTAAAGACAAATATTTGGTTACAGCTTCTACTAGATGGGACGGTTCTTCTGTTTTGTCTGAAGGCAATAAATGGGAAAGTTTTCCATCATTGGCTTTAGGATGGAAACTTAGTAAAGAATCATTTTTAGCAAATAGCTCAGTTGTTTCAGATTTAAAATTGCGTGCGAGTATTGGATATACAGGAAATGATAACGTAGCACCATATACTTCGCAAGCATTATTAAACCAGCAGACATTTTATGCACAGGGTTCAAATGTTGTTCCAGGATGGCAATCGGAGAATTTGGCAAATCCAAATCTAACTTGGGAGAAAACGAGAGAATACAATTTAGGTGTTGATTTTGGATTCTTAAAAAATAGAATTACAGGTAGTGTAGATGTTTACGACAGATTATCAGATAATTTGATCTACAAACAGCAATTGCCAGCAGAATCTGGATGGAAAAATACATTTGCAAATGTTGGATCTGTTAGTAATAAAGGTATAGAAGCTTTATTGACTACAAAAAACATTAAGTCTGGAAAAGTGACTTGGGAAACTACTTTTACTTTTACTAAAAACGTAAATAAATTAGAATCAATTTATAACCAAGATAAAGTAAGTGATATTGGAAATAAATTGATTCTTGGCGCTCCATTAAACCCGAATTACAATTATGTTTATGATGGTGTTTGGCAAGAAAGCGAAGCATCACAGGCAGCATCTTACGGAATGGCTCCAGGACAAGCAAGACCAAAAGATTTGAATGGAGACGGTAAATTTAATCAAGATGACAGAACAGTAATCGGAAATCCAAATCCAGAGTGGCAAGGAAGTTTATATTCTAAATTAGTTGTGGGACAATTTGATTTTAATTTTTCAGTTTTAACAAGTCAAGGGCAAACGGTTTTAAGTACTTTCCACCAAAACTTTGCTGATGTTAGTGATAGAGGCCGCCAGAAATTAGCAATGGATTACTTTATTCCAACCAACGGTACAGGAATTGAGGCTAATGCCAATAATACCAACCCAAGACCAGGACCTGTAGCAACAGGTGCAGGAGCATATTGGACTTCTCTATTTGGGTATTACAGAGACGTTTCTTACGTGAAAATCAAAAATATATCTTTAGGTTACACTTTAGATTCTGAACTATTGAAAAAACTAAAAATTTCTAATTTCAGAATTTACGTGAACGTTTTAGATCCATTTGTGTTTACAGATTTTGATGGTTATGATCCAGAATGGGCAGCTTCTTCTTTTGGAGTAAACCGTCCAGCGGCAGTAACTACACAATTGGGATTAAGTGTTAAATTTTAATAAAGATATTCAAATGAAAAAAATATTAGTAATGATAGGAATAATCGCTGTAGCTGTAAGTTCTTGCAGTGATTATATTGAAGAAGATAGCCGCTCGTTTGTACCAGCAGATGCAACATACAAAACTGCAACAGGATTTCAGTTATTGGTGAATACAAACTATGCTTGGCTGAAAGGAATTTATGGCGGAAATCCATGGCTTTTTGAAGCTGGAACCGATATGTATGCTGAAGGAAGAACTCCAGAACCAGCTGGTTTAAGTCAGTATGCACTTTTAATTCCATCTTCAGACAATGTTGCCGATTTGTACAATTCATGCTACCAGCAGATTCAGGCAGTAAACAAAACCGTATATTATTCAACAATAACTGAACAGACAGCAAATATAAACACACTTGTAGGTGAAGCACGCTATTTAAGAGCAAATGCTTATTTCTTATTAGTTCAGACTTATGGAGGAGTTCCGATTGTTTTAGACAACATAACAAGTCCAGTTTTATCTTTTACAAGAAACAGTGCCGAAGAAGTTTATACACAAATCATAGCAGATTTAGATTTTGCTTTGGCTAATGTTGGAACTACTGCTTATGGTACAACTGGAAAAGTAAACAAAAGAGCTGTAAACGATTTATTGGCAAAAGTATATTTGACCAGAGGATACGAAAGTTTTGGAAAACCAGATGATTTTTCAAAGGCTGCTGCGTATGCAGATGCTGCAATCGGAGGTCAAACTTTAGCAATTGCTTTCGATCAGTTGTTCAAGCCAGGAAACGATTTAAATGCTGAAACGATTTTTTCTGTACAGTACGACAAAGCTTCAACAAGTACAAGTCCTACAACATTAGGAAACAACCAGTTTTACTATTTTAGTTCTTATTTGGGAGGTGCTGAAACTGGAGCCCCATTAAGAAGCTACAACTTATGTCCAACAGATTATGCTTTAGGTTTATACGAAAAAGGCGATGCAAGATGGAACGCGACTTTTATGACTGAAATTGTAGAAGGGCCAGAAACGACAAACGGAGTTACAAAAACTATTTTATACTATCCGTACTACAGAAGTACAAATCCAGCTTCTTTAAAAGTGAGACATTTTTACGCACCAAAATGGTTTACAGCAGCGGATAAAACAGCATGGATGACGGCTAATGCTTCTAGATTAGCTTCGACATTCGTTTATCATCCATGGGGAGAATATTCAGCAGCCTATACGTTAATCAAAAACTTAGACTGTTATACTATTCCAGTTAAGAAATTTGATGACCCAGATCCAACTACGCCATCAAGTACAGGACCTGTAAGTACAAGAGATATTATTGTTTCAAGACTTGGAGAAACGTATTTAATTGCGGCAGAAGCTTATTTAAAAGCAGGAAATCCAGGAACAGGATTAGCTCGTCTAAATGAGGTACGCAGAAGAGCAGGTGTAGCCAATGCCACTTTAGCTCAATTTAATATCGATTATATCCTTGACGAAAGAGGAAGAGAACTATTAGGCGAGTACAAACGCTGGTTCGACTTAAAACGTACAGGAACATTGGTCGCAAGAGCCTCTGCTCATAATTATAAAATTAAAGCAGCAAATTTTGTAGGTGTTGACGGTCAGCTTAAAATTTTAAGACCAATCCCACAAACAGTTTTGGATTTAAACCAAAACAAAGATTTTCCTCAAAATCCTGGTTATTAGTAATTTGTTAGTTTTTTGAGAACTATGTTTTTTGAAGTAGTTAAAAAGGGGTTTGACTATAGGTCAAACTCCTTTCTTAACTAAAAAGTAAAGAGTAGAAATGCGAAAATTTAAATTAATCTTAGTGTTGTTTTTTAATGTGATTGTAATGCAAAGCCAGCAATACAAAACAGATACGTCGTATACCATTAAAAGTACTTATGCTAAATTAATTAAGAAATATCCATTTATTACAATCCCAAAAGTAAAAACAAATTCAGATGTTAAAGAAACATTTGATTTAGTTTACAATAAAGAACAAGATCGCGTTTTGCATTTTGATGCTTTTGTAAGCACAAAAAAGAAAAAAAATCCTGCAGTAATTATGATTCATGGCGGAGGATGGAGATCGGGAAATAAAAACCAGATGCAGTTTTTAGGTGCAGCAATTGCAGCAAAAGGCTATTCTTGTTTTTCGATCGAATACCGATTATCATTAGAAGCAAAATACCCAACAGGAGTTATTGACGTTAAGAACGCGATAAAATTTATCAAAGACAATGCGGAGAAATTTAATGTAGATCCAAACAAAATTGCGGTTTTAGGCTGTTCTTCGGGAGGGCAAATGGCAGCTTTGATTGGTACAACAAATAATAATCCGCTTTTTGAAGATAAAAATTTTAAAAGCAGAGCATCGTCAAAAGTCAATGCGATAATTGATGTAGACGGTGTTTTGGCATTTAAACATCGAGAATCGTCAGAAGGAGATATGGCCGCATTTTGGTTAGGAGTAAAATCAGATGAGATTCCTGAAAATTGGAAAAACGCTTCAGCATTGAGTCATACAGACAAAAATACTCCACCCGTATTATACATCTGTAGCAGTATTCCGAGATTTCATGCAGGAAGAGATGATATGATTCAGATTTTGAGTAAATATAAAATCTATAATGAAGTGCAGACCATTCCAGATTCGCCACATTCATTTTGGTTTTATGAACCTTGGTTTACACAAACAATCTCGTACAGCGTACGATTTTTAGATACAATTTTTAAATAATTTAGAATACAAATGAAAGCAAAAATCACCACAGCAGTTTTATTTTTCGCAGGTCTAACAGCCATAAATGCGCAAAAATATGATATCAAAACCAATAAAACGTATGCCGAAATATCTGCAAAAACAGACGGAAAATGGGAGGGAAGAAAGTATAAAGGCGGTACGGTGTTTAAAAATGTGGACCGATTAAAGCTGGCTCCAGAGCATACTGACCATTCTTTTGACATTCGCTACGAAGGGCCAGGTTGGGAAAACAACAGAATTGGATACCGTTTGTATTTAGATTGGAGAAATGCTATTGATATCTTCGGGAAAAAAACATCTGAAAATATTCTGCCAAAAGTAGGGCAGGACGGTTTCGATTCGTACCATGAAATGAGCGATTGGGGAGCCGATATTTTAAAAGCAGGAAAAGGAATCGGAATTGGTTCTATCGATCGTTATTTAAACAACGAAAAATTACACTTCCGTGAAGTAGATTCAACCATTGCAACAGTGGCTAATAAATCGAACGAATCTACAATAAAAGTAAATTATTATGGATGGAAAACAGCTTCAGATAAAATCGATTTTATTTCAGAATTGACTATTAAACCAGATCAATTATACACGCAGCACACGATTAAAGCTTCACAAGCAATCAAAGGAATTTGTACAGGAATTGTAAAGACAAAAACGGGTGAATTGCTTAAAAAAGAAAGTAAAAACAAAAAATGGGCTTATTTGGCAACTTATGGAGAACAATCTTTGGTTCCAGATAAGTTAGGAATGGCAATTTTTTATGAAATTAGTACTATCGAAAATATTGCAGACACAGACTTAGATTACCTTTTAGTTTTTAAACCAACTACAAAAGCAGTGACTTTTTACCTTTTGGGAGCTTGGGAACAAGAGGTAAATGGCATCAAAACAAAAGAAGAATTTGCGCAATATTTAGATAAACAATTAGAAGTACTGAATAAAAAAGGCAAAATGTAAAATTGTTTTTGCCACAGATTAAAGGATTAAAATGATTAAAAAAATCTGCTCAATCTGCCGAATCTGCGTGAAAATTTATCCAAATAATCCATTAATCTGTGGCTAAAAAAAATAAATATGAAGTATAAAAAAATAGCTATACTGTTACTGTTGCTTTTCAATGTTTTTGCTATTGCGCAAAATCAGACAGCGGTATCAGATAATGTTATTCCGTACGATTTAAAATGGTCAGAACGAACAGCGCTTTCTATTTTAAGTAGGTATCCGAATGCTTGGCAGCTTGACGGAAATGAAAAACCAAAATGGGATTACAAAATGGGTTTTGTATTGTCTGGTTTTGAAAAATTATATCAGAAAACCAACAATAAAAAATACCTAAGCTATATTAAAGAGTACGTTGATGGAATGATTGACAGTACAGGAAATATCAAAAAATATGATATTAAAGAATACAATATCGATTGTTTGAATCCTGGAAAACTGCTGTTTAATCTTTATGAAGTTACAAAAGATTCGCGTTATCTACAGCTTATCGGAAAACTGAGAAATCAGTTAGAAAGCCAGCCGAGAACACCAAGCGGAGGATTCTGGCACAAACAGATTTACCCAAACCAAATGTGGATTGATGGTTTGTATATGGCAGAGCCTTTTTATGCGCAGTTTACGGTGAAGTACGAAAAAGGAAAAAGCTTAGATGATATTGCCAAACAATTTGAACTCGTTCAGAAACATATTGTAGACCCAAAAACAGGATTGGTTTATCAAGCTTGGGACGAAAGTAAAGAGATTGCTTGGGCAGATAAGCAAACAGGAACTTCGCCAACAATTTGGGGTAGGGGAATTGGCTGGTACATGGTCGCGTTGGTTGAAACATTAGATTATTTCCCAAAATCACATCCGAAGTATAAGGTTTTGGTAGGATACTTGAATCAGATTGCAAAAAGTGTGAATCAGTACAAAAGTGAAAATGGGTTATGGTATCAAGTTGCAGATAAACCAGAATTGTATGGAAATTACGTAGAACCATCAGCTTCTGGAATGATTATTTATGCTTTTGCAAAAGGAGCAAACAAAGGTTATTTAGCGTCAAGCTATAAATCGACAGCCAAAAAATCATTTGACAGTTTTGTAAAAGAATTTGTGAAAGTTGATAAAAAAGGAGAAGTCAATGTTTTGAATGTTTCATCAAACGTAGGTTTGGGCGGAAAACCATTCCGTGACGGAACAAACAATTATTATTTGTCTTCCAAAACAAAAGAAAACGGTGCAATTGGCCTTGGAGCATTTTTATTGGCATCAATAGAATTAGAAAAATAGTTGAATTTAAATATATGTTGAAATGAAAAATAGTAGAAAGCACAATTACTTCATGTCGGCTCTTATGGTCTTTGTTATGACTATTACGAGTTGTAAAGTAACCTCACAGGAACCTGCAAAAGATATCGTAATTGGAAAAAATGCAAAATGGTCTGATAAAATGGCTTTGACTTTGATGAAACGCCATCCAGAATCGTATATGATTGACGATGCTAAAAAGCCAAAGTGGGATTACGTTCATGCTTTAGTGCTGCATTCAATAGAAGAATTGTACAAAAAAAATCCTGATGCTAGATACAAAAATTACGTAAGAACTTATGTAGATCAGTTTGTGCAAACAGACGGAAGCATTACTACGTATGAGTTTGATAAATACAATATTGATTTAGTATTGCCAGGACGTCTTCTTTTTGATGTTTATGAAACTTCAAAAGATGAAAAATATTTAAAAGCATTACAGCTAATTCGCAAACAGCTTGCAGAACAGCCAAGAACGCAAAGTGGCGGATTCTGGCACAAACAAATCTATCCAAACCAAATGTGGCTAGACGGTTTGTATATGGGAGAACCATTCTATGCAGAATACACAGCAAAATTTGAAAACGGAAAAAGTTTCGACGATATCGCAAAACAATTTGAAGTGATTCAGCTGAAAGCTACAGATCCAAAAACGGGATTATTATACCACGGATGGGACGAAAGTAAACAAATGCCTTGGGCAAATAAAGAAACAGGAAACTCTCCAAACTTCTGGTCGAGATCTTTAGGCTGGTACGTAATGGCTTTGGTTGATGTTTTAGATTATATGCCAAAAGACCATCCAAAAAGAAAAGAGTTAATCAAATATTTAAACAATGCTTCTGAAGCGATACTTAAATTTCAAGATAGCAAATCTGGTTTATGGTATCAGGTTACAGATAAAGGCGGAGAAAAAGACAATTATTTAGAAGCTTCTGGATCTGCAATGTTTGCGTATGCTTATGCAAAAGGAGCAAACAAAGGATATTTGCCAGCTAAATTTAAAAAAGCAGCCAACAAAGCTTTTGACGGATTAACAACAATTTTAATCAAAAAAGTAGACGAAGACGGTGGAATCACTTTAACAAACTGCTGTCAAGTGGCAGGTTTAGGAGGAAACCCATATCGTGACGGTTCTTACGAATATTACGTAAACGAAAGAAAAAAAGACAACGATCCGAAAGCAACTGGGCCTTTTATTTTGGCTGCTATTGAATTAAACAGATAATTTTTAGAAGTTATGAGTTTGGAGTTATGAGTTATGAATGCTCTGCTTTGTCTTGCTGAGCGGAGTCGAAGCATCGCAAAGAAACTCCTCAAAGAAAAGCAAATTTTAAAGCCGACAGGTTTTTAAAAGCTGTCGGGTTTAAATAAAAAAGTATAGTTAAAAATGAAAAACATAAAAATCATCCTATTCCTCTTCTGCATCGTTTTCTTTCAGAAGAATACAGCACAAGTCTGGACGCCAGATAACGGAGACGGAACCTACACCAATCCTGTTATTCATGCCGATTATTCAGATCCAGATGTTGTTCGCGTAGGCGATGATTATTATATGACCGCTTCATCTTTTAACTGCATTCCAGGTTTGCCTATTTTACATTCAAAAGACTTAGTAAACTGGAAAATTATTGGTCATGCTTTGGTAAAACAGCCACCATTTGAAACGTATGATAGCGTACAGCACGGAAACGGAGTTTGGGCGCCAAGCATTACCTTTCATAAAAATGAGTTTTATATTTATTACCCAGATCCCGATTTCGGAATTTATATGATTAAAGCCAAAAAAGCAGAAGGGCCATGGTCTGAACCGCTTTTGGTAAAAGCTGGAAAAGGCTTAATCGATCCTAGTCCGCTTTGGGATACCGACGGGAAAGCGTATCTGACTCATGCCTTTGCAGGAAGCCGTGCACAGATTAAAAGTCTGCTTGTAGTGTGCACCATGAATCCAGAAGGAACGGTTGTAAATAATGACGAAGTAATGGTGATTGACGGACATAAAGGCGAAGAAACTATTGAAGGCCCAAAATTCTACAAGCGAAATGGATATTACTACATTTTTGCTCCAGCTGGCGGAGTTCCAACAGGATGGCAGACGGTTTTAAGATCGAAAAATGTTTTCGGACCTTATGAAAAAAAGAAGGTTCTAGAACAAGGTTCGACCGCTATAAATGGTCCCCATCAAGGTGCTTGGGTAACGACACAGACAGGAGAAGACTGGTTTTTTCATTTTCAAGATAAAGAAGCCTATGGACGAATTGTGCATCTTCAGCCAATGAAATGGGTAAACGACTGGCCGGTTATGGGAGAAGATTTTGATAAAAACGGAATCGGCGAGCCTGTAACAACTTATAGAAAGCCAAATGTCGGCAAAAAATATCCGATAGAAGTTCCAGCAACTTCAGATGAATTTAATGAGCCTAAACTGGGACTGCAATGGCAATGGCAGGCCAACAAACAAACCAATTTTGGATTCCCGACAAGTTTAGGATATCTAAATCTGTTTTGCAACACTACTACATCAAACATTTTTAATGCGCCAAATTTATTATTACAAAAATTCCCAGCAGAAGAATTTACCGCTACAGCAAAACTGACTTTTAATTCGAGACTTAAAGGCGAATCTACAGGTCTGATTGTAATGGGATTAGATTATAGTTTTCTATGTTTTAAAAATGTTGATGGTAAACTATACTTGAATCAGAAAACGGGAACTTTTGACAAAATGGTTTCAGAAACAGGAACAAAACCAATTTTAATAGAAAGCAATACGATTTACCTTAGAGTTCAAATTAAGAAAGACGGAATGTGCAGTTTCTTTTACAGCTTAAATGATAAAAATTATCAGCCAATCGGAAATGATTTCAAATCAAGAGAAGGAAAATGGATTGGTGCCAAAGTCGGACTTTTCGCTTTAGGCGAAGAAATAAAAAATGATTCTGGAAATGTTGAAGTAGATTGGTTTAGAGTAACGAAATAAGAAGGAAATGATGCAGTTTAAAAAACAAATAATATTTTTTTTGTGCTTTTGCAGTTTTGCTGTAAATGCTCAGAATACTTACAAAAGATGGCCTGATATTATCCGTAAGAACGATGCAGCTTGGTTTGCTTCGGCAGAAGCCAAAAAAATAGCCGAAAACGTATTGCTCTATCAAAGAGACATTGGAGGCTGGCCAAAGAACATCCAAATGCAGGATGAACTGACCGAAAAGCAGAAAAAAGATTTAATATCACTCAAAAAAACGGCCGTAGAAACTACTACAGACAATGGCGCAACTTGTCAAGAAATGCTTTTTATGTCTAGAATGTACGCGCAGGTAAAAGACGAACGTTATAGAGAATCTTTCTTAAAAGGATTGAATTATCTGCTTGAAGCGCAATATGCAAATGGCGGTTGGCCACAGTTTTATCCGTTAAAAAAAGGCTATTATATGCACATTACCTACAATGACGATTCGATGGTGAATATTATGAATGTCATAAAAGCTGTAGCAGACGAATCGGATTATTATAGTATTAAACCATCAAAAGAAATTGTAGAAAAATGCAAAAAAGCTTTTGATAAAGGAGTCGATTGCATCTTAAAAACGCAATACAAACAAAACGGAGTTTTAACCGCATGGTGCGCACAGCATGACGAAGTTACATTGGCTCCTGCAAATGCCAGAGCTTTTGAATTGGCTTCGTTAAGTGGGTATGAATCAACAAAAATTGTGTTGCTTTTAATGTCGATTGACAAGCCTTCAAGAGAAATTGTAACCGCTGTAAAAAGTGCTGTGGAGTGGTTCGAAAAAACAAAAATCACCAATTTAGAAGAAAAAAGAGTTTTGAATGATGCTGGAAAAATCGTAGACAAAAAAATGATTCCAACAGCAAATGCAAAACCGATTTGGGCAAGATTTATGGATTTGGAAACCAATGAACCTTTCTTTTGCGATCGTGACGGAATCAGAAAAAAATCGTTGGATCAGATTGGTTCAGAAAGGCGAAATGGCTATTCTTGGTATTCAGACGCGCCGCAGGAAGTTTTGAAAAAATTTCCCGATTGGGCAGTTAAAAACGGCACTAAAGTAGGCGCTTCAGAAAAGAAAATTATTAATTATATTACAGTAGCACAAGACGGTTCTGGAGATTATACCAAAATACAAGACGCTGTTTATGCGACTCCAGCTTTTCCGTATGAGAAAGTAACCGTTTATGTGAAAAACGGAATTTACAACGAAAAGGTGAGGATCCCAGAATGGAATACAAAAGTTGTTTTGCAAGGCGAAAGCAAAGAAAACACCATTATTACTTTTGATGATAATTTTTCGAAAATCGGACTCGGAAGAAACAGCACCTTTTATACCTATACGCTTTTGGTTGAAGGAGACGATTTTTCGGCGTCCAACTTAACCATTAAAAATACTTCAGGTGAACGTGGGCAAGCTATTGCATTGTCGGTTACAGCAAATCGCGCCAAAATAACAAACTGTAATCTTTTAGGAAATCAGGATACTTTATACCTATCAGGAAAAGATGCCAAACAATATTTTAAAGACTGTTATATCGAAGGTACAACCGATTTTATATTTGGTGGCGCAACAGCTTTATTCGAGAACTGCACCATTCACAGCATTAAAAGTTCGTATATCACAGCCGCTTCCACGCCAGAAGGAATGCCGTTTGGATTCGTTTTTAAGAACTGTAAACTCACAGCAAATCCAGAAGCAAAAGACGTTTATTTAGGAAGACCATGGCGCATTTATGCCAAAACCGTTTTTATAAACTGCGAAATGGGCTACCAAATTAAACCAGAAGGCTGGGAAAACTGGTCGAAACCAGAAGCAGAAAAAAAAGCCTTTTATGCCGAATACAATTGCACTGGTGAAGGATTTCAGCCATCAAAAAGAGTAAAATGGTCTCATCAGCTTTCTAAGAAAGAAGCGGCGCAATATTCTATTGAGAACATTCTTAAGGATAAGGCTGGAGCGTGGTATTTTTAGTATTCAGTCGCAGTCTCAGTTTACAGTGTCAGTCACAGTCTCAGTTTACAGCGCAAACTGCAATACTATGCGGTTAATTTTACCGCAAAGTGCGCTAAGGTTACGCAAAGTTCACAAAGGTTTAATATAAGGAGACAAAGTGACAAAGGTTTTTCCGTAGAGACGCACTTCAGTGCGTCTACGCAAAGTATATCGACAAAGTATTGTCCTCCTGAGCGGAGTCGAAGGATTTTCGTGACGTAAAGGTCTTCGACTCCGTTCAGACTGACAAATGAAGACAAAGCTTTGTGCTCTTTCGATAAGAAGATAAAGAAAATAAAGAAAAAAGTTAGTGAACTTTTCGTAACCCTCGGGCACTTTCCGGTATAAAAAAGGAAAAAATAAATCTGCATAATCTGCTAAATCAGCGAGCAAAAAAATTTCACGCAGATTTAAAAAGATCAAAGCAGATTAAAAAGATTTTTTTAGAATTAAATCTGCGCAGATCAGCTAAAATTAGCATAATCTGCGTGAAATCAAAAAACTCAATATAAAAAAAATGAATCTAAAATATCTTCTCTTAATACTCATCGCCAGCACATGTTTTGCACAAAACGGAGATTTTCCGTCAGCAAAAGTCGATTCTATTGTAAAGAATATAAAGCTTCCAGAAATTCCTTCTTTTCAAATCAATGTGGTGAAATTAGGAGCAAAAGGAGATTCTGTTTCAGACAATAAAAAGGCTTTTGATAAAGCAATGGCATTATGTAAAAAGAACAACGGCGGAACTATTATTGTCCCAAAAGGAACCTATAAAATTAATGGGCCAATTCATTTTGTGAGCAATGTCAATTTGAAACTCGAAAAAGGAGCAAGAATAAAATTCAGCGATAATCCAAAAGACTATTTGCCAATGGTTTTAACAAGTTGGGAAGGCACAATGCTGTACAATTACAGTCCGCTTATTTATGCTAACAACTGCACTAATATTGCCATTTCTGGCGAAGGAACTATTGATGGAGAAGGAGGAAAGGCTTGGAAAACCTTTAAAGCAAAAGAAAACGAAGGCAAAAACAGAAGCCGTGACATGAATCATAACAATACTCCATTAAGCGAAAGAAAATTTGGAGAAGGCTACTTTTTAAGACCACAGATGATTCAGTTTTTAAACTGCAAAAACATTTTAGTCGAAAATATCAGAATCGAAAATTCGCCATTCTGGTGTCTGCACCTTTTAAAATCAGAAAGCATAACCATTCGCGGCATAAGCTATAAATCACTAAATCATAACAACGACGGAATAGATCCAGAATACGCAAAAGACGTTTTAATAGAAAACGTAACTTTTGATAATGGAGACGATAATGTTGCCATAAAAGCAGGAAGAGACCACGAAGGAAGAGCTAATACAGCGACGCCAAGTCAAAATATTATCATTAGAAATTGTAATTTTCAAGGACTTCATGGAGTCGTAATCGGCAGCGAAATGTCGGCTGGAGTTCAGAATGTTTTTGTAGAAAACTGTAAAACTGTGGGTTACTTAAAAAGAGGAATTTATTTGAAAACCAACGCAGATCGCGGGGGGTATATTAAAAATATATTTGTTAGAAATATTGAATTAGACCAAGTTGAAGACTGTTTGTACATTACAGCAAACTATCATGGAGAAGGGAAAGGCTATCAGTCTGATATATCTAATGTATATTTTTCAAATATTACTTGTAACAAAGCTTCAGAATCTGGAATTGTCATCCAAGGATTTGCAGATAAAAAAATCAAAAAGATAACATTAAAAAATATAGAAATAAAAGAAGCTAAAAATGCCTTGTCGAACGAAAATGCAGAAAACGTCTTGATGACAGATGTGTTTATAGGCAAACGTGCAACAGTGCCGACAGCAGTTTCTAAACATTAGTTTTTTTCAAAGGTTCAAAGGTTCTGAGTAACAAAGGTTCAAAGTTTTTTTTACCGCAAAGCACACAAAGAGAATCGACAAAGCTTTGTGTCCTCTTTGACAAAGAATATAAAAATAAACTTAGCGACCTTTGCGTAAACCCTTGCGCACTTTGCGGTAAAAAAAAACTTCGCAGTAAAAACAAAAGAAAATGAAAAAATACATCATCCTAACATTCCTCATCACCACAGTTTGTTTCGCACAAAAAACATCCCTGTATTGCATTGGCGACTCCACAATGGCCAATAAAAAAGACCCAGAAAAAAATCCCGAACACGGCTGGGCGCAGGTATTGCAACCATTATTTAAAGATAATATTGTTGTAGTAAATAAAGCTGTGAACGGAAGAAGCACTAAAAGCTTTATTGATGAAAAGCGTTGGGATTCTATTTATAACCAATTAAAAAAAGGTGATTATGTTTTAATAGAATTTGGACATAATGATCAAAAAATAGAAGACCCAAGTCGTTATACCAATCCGCATACTGCGTACAGATATAATTTAATAAAATTTGTAAAAGAAAGTAGAGAGAAAGGAGCAATACCAATTTTACTTACTTCTATTTCTAGACGAAATTTTAATGAGAAAGGAGTTTTAGTTCCCACTCATGGTGATTATCCTTTGGAAACTCGTTTAGTTGCACAAGAGTACGACGTGCCATTTATTGATATGGAATATTATACCGAAAAGCTTGAACAATCTTATGGACCAGAAAAGTCAAAAGAGCTTCATTTGCATTTTAAAGCTGGTGAAAATACTTTTTACGATAAAGATAAAGAAGATGATACTCACTTGTCTTTAAAAGGCGCTACAGAAATAGCTCAGATTTTTGTAAATCAAATTAAACAATTAAGAGAATCCGAAATAGGAAAACTGAGAAAAGACATAAAATAGTTTTAAGAAAGTATACATTTTTTGAGAAGCACTAGTAATAGATTTTTTTATTGCTAGTGTTTTTTTATTCTTTTTTAAGTTTGTTAATGTGTTGATTTTCAGTATATTTGTGATTTGTAAAATCATACATGAAATAGGAAAATGTTTTTTAATTAAAATTGTAGCTTGATTGGTTTATTAATACTATTATGACTTTTTTACATTTCTTTATGTTAGAATAATATTAATTAGAAATCAACATTATTAGCTTCTATTTGGTTACAATCACTAAAATTTCTACTTTTTTGATTAGAAAAGCTCTATTCTGTTATTTTTTAAACTTTTAGTGGAAACTAAAAAAATGTTCTTGGAATATTTTTGCACTCGCAAAAAATGTAAAAACCTACAGCGTACGTTTAAGAAAATTAAAATATACAATTATTATTTAAAAACCGATTTGCATTTTACTAGTGAAATTGGATTTTATCTGACCATTGTTGAATAAAAAAAATGAATATGAGAACAAAAATTACTCTAATATTATTAATTCTGTCCTTTTTAAGTAATAGAACTATTGCACAGACTGTTTCTGGTGCAGCCAGTAATACAGGTTGTCAAAACAGTGGAATTGTTACCGCTAGTAGTATTGGTTTAGGAACTACGCCACAGTATCAGCTTGTTAGGGGAGGAACTGTAGTTTCTCCAGTTCCTGGAGACAACACGCAATTTACGACCAACCCTATTTTTACTGGGTTAAGTACAGGAACTTATGTGGTAAATGGGCGGGCAACATCAGCAGCAACGGTATTTTCAAGCGGAAATATAAGTGTAACAGATGGATATACTGCAATGACTGTAACAACTCCAACGAAAGTGTCTGCTTGTGTGGGAGGCACACAAATATTAACATCTACAGTTACAAATGGAAAGTCTCCATATATTTACACTATAGCGACGCAGGCCGCACCTGGTACTATTTTGCAAAACAGTGGATCTATATCTGCTAATACTTTTACTTTTAATGGTCTTACTGCAAATAGTTATATTGTAAGTGTTACGGATTCTTGTGGACAGACGGTAACAGGTGCGACTTCGGTTGCCAACCCTACGGTAACTATTAATGATATAAAAATAGCAACAATATCCTACCCTGGAAGGCCAGGACTCTCCTGTATAGAAGCGATCAGATTATATATTGAAAGAGGGTTTGTTTACACTTCTAATGGTACTTTCGTTTCTGCAGCTGATGCATCTTTATTTAGATGGAAAATAAAATATAAAGGAGACTTATATGGTGAAGATACCGATAGTGATGGATATGCCGATAAAAATGGAAATGGATTTTTATTATCAAATCTTAATCCTGTATTACCTGTTACTGCAAATAGAAGTGATGTAACGGCAGATATTTCTAATATGCGCGTTGTATTAATGGATATGTGTGGAGCAACCAAAGAATTTGCAGTTACTAATTATAATACAACTTATTCTAGTCTTTCAATTGCAAACTGTGGTGGTTCTGCACTTGTTAAATCAGTAATTGGGGTTGGACTTGATTGTTTGCCTATTAAATTAACACTGACAAATGAAACAAATGCGAGTGATGTCCACAATTTTACTGTTACAACTGGCAGTGGCCAGGTATTTAGTGAAACATTAACCGCAGGAGCTTATTATAGAGTCACTTATGAAGATGGTGATGGACAAACTACAGGATTATATACAGCGCCATCAAGCAGATTATTATTTCCTAACACATCAAATTATACAGTAGCTCAAAGCGTTTCAGGTACTTACAATGTAAGTTTAAATTATTTAGATTATGGTTATTTATATTTGGCAATAAATCCGACTCAGCCTGGAGATAATTTGACTTACACGGTTACAGCTTCCAATAATCCATTAGTTCCTGTCGGATATACAAATAGTTTTCCTTTAGTTGAAAATGTACCTCAATTGCCAAGTCCTAATCCGACTGATCCAAAACCATTTTGGCCAAAAGGAAATTATACTCTGCAAGTAAATACTAATTGCGGAAGCGCAATTGCTAATGTTGTAGTTCAAGGGCGTTCAGCCAGTTTATCTGGATATACAACTACACCTGTTTGCGGAGGGTTTAATTATGTTATGAATGGTAATTTTGATGATCCTACAGCATATCAAGTGATAATTGTTTCTGGTCCTTCAAGTGTAGGACAGACTAGGGACTTGGCTAGTTCAACTGCTTCACTGCCTTTTAATGGTTTAAGTTATGGAACTTATGTTTTCGGACTTCGAATAAAAGGTGGAACACGAAACGTTTTAACTCAAAGTGTTACTTACGATGCTAATAATGCTATAATAGTTGATAAAACAAATACAGGAGGATATGTTTGTGCGTCAGGTGCAACAAGTGGTGTTTTAACAATAACCGCAGCATCAAATTCCCCGGCTCCGAATAACGTTCTTGATTATGCGCTTAGCAGCGATGGTGGGTCAACTTTTGGATCTTATCAAAGTAGCAATACCTTTGGTGGACTAACTGATGAAACGTATTTTTTTAGAATTAAAGACGGCTGCGGAAATGTCATAACTCAATCAGTACAGATAGGAGTGGCGGCAGCACCAGAGGCAACAGCGAACGGCTTAAATACACCTGCTACAATATGTAATATGCCTTCGGGAACAATACAGCTAGACGTAGATATTTTTGGAGCTCTTTCTTATTTTTGGAGTGGTCCTGGAATTAATACATCTAATCAAAATCAAAAAGATCCTGTAATAAATTATTCAGATCTTTCAGTTGGAGCAAATAATTTCACATGTATTGTTGCTCTAGGACCTCCTTGCAGTAGTAGTCCAGTTTCAAATTTAACGATAAATGTAAACCCTAGTCCAACAATCGTAATTAATGACCCTGCCGCGGTTTGTACGCCAGCTACTGTCGATATTACTACTACAGCTATTACAGCTGGTAGCGATTCTGGACTCGCATATACTTATTTCTTAGATGAACAGGCAATTATTTCAGTGAATGACCCTTCTGCGATAAATTTAAGAGGTACTTATTATATTAAAGGAACAAACGCTAATGGCTGCTTTACGATTTCTCCAGTTGAAGTCATAATAAATGATCTTCCTACAGCGTCGATAAATTATTTAAGTGCAGCTTATTGTCAATTTGGTACGACAATTCCAGAACTAATAGGTACAACAGGAGGAACCTATACGTCTGATCCTAGTTTAGATATAGATTCTGATACGGGAGAAATAAATCTAGCCAGCTCTACAGCTGGAAATCATACTATTTCTTATACATTTACAGATGGGAGCTGTTCAAATACTGTTACAACAGATATCCTTATAAATTCATTACCAGTTGCTGCAATAAGTTATGGTTCACAGTCTTATTGTAATAGAGGTGTAGCAACTTCGGTAGAAACGGGTATTGCAAATGGTGTGTATAGCTCAGATCCAGGATTAAGCATTGATGAAGCTACAGGCGAAATAAATCTTGCCACTTCAATACCTGGAAATTATATAGTAACTTATACTTTTAACAATGGTAACTGTTTTAATACAGCAACTGCAGATATTACAATAAATGAATCAACACTACCTGGAACTTTAGCAGATGTGACTGCTGAATGTTCAATTACTCCAGTGCCACCAGTATTAACAGACCCATGCGCTGGAATAATTTCGGGAACCACATCAACCGTATTTCCGATTACGACGCAGGGGACGACAGTGGTGACATGGAGCTTTGATTATGGAAACGGTTATACACAGACAGCCGATCAGAATGTAATCCTTGCCGACCTTACCGCTCCCGCAGCTCCGGTTCTGCCGGATATTTCAGGGGAGTGCTCTGCAACGCCTCCAGTTCCGACAGCGTCTGATGCCTGCATGGGTATAATTTCGGGAACCACATCAGCAGTATTTCCTATTACTGCGCAGGGGACGACAGTGGTGACATGGAGCTTTGATGACGGAAACGGCAATGTTTCGACAGCCGATCAGAATGTAATCCTTGCCGACCTTACCGCTCCCGCAGCTCCGGTTCTGCCGGATATTTCAGGGGAGTGCTCTGCAACGCCT
>NZ_JBEWQE010000016.1:0-130506 GCF_040538975.1 Flavobacterium sp. UW10123 | reverse complement strand
CATTAGTTCCCGCAAGATCCGTCCAGTCGTAAGTGTATGGTCCAACTCCTCCGGAAGCTGTTATGTCAATGGCTCCAGTTGTGGCTCCAAAACACAATACATCGGTTTGGGAAGCTTTGGCTACAGTAACAGCAGCGGCAGGTCCTGTGATCGTCACCGAAAGTTGAGCGGAAGTACATCCTTTAGAATCTTTTACCGTTACAGTATAAGTTCCAACAGGAAGTGCAGTTCTGTCTTCAGGATCATTAGTTCCCGCAAGATCCGTCCAGTCGTAAGTGTATGGTCCAACTCCTCCGGAAGCTGTTATGTCAATGGCTCCAGTTGTGGCTCCAAAGCACAATACATCAGTTTGGGAAGCTTTGGCTACAGTAACAGCAGCGGCAGGTTGTGTAATCACAACTCCATTTATATTTGCAGAGCAGCCATTTGCATCAACAACTTTTATATTGTATGTGCCGGCTGGTAAACTCTGTAAAGTATTTGTGGTGGTTTCGCCGTTTATATAATATTTGAACGGACCTGTTCCATTTGTTACATTTATCTGAATTTTACCGTCATTGCCACCAAAACAAGTAACATTGCTCGTTGGGCCTAGGGCAACGGTATAAAATGGAGGTAAGACTATATTAGAAGTTACAAAATCTCTATTCGCGTACCACCATGTATTTATGGTATTTAAATTTCCATATTGAGGTGAGCCATTATTGTCATCATCAAATCCATTCCATCTATGACAGTTGCTAGGAGGGGTAGCGTTTGGTGTGCAGCCAGTAAGGTTTACTTTTTGGTCAAAAGAACCTCCGCCATAACTAATATTGCCATCATCCCAATAGAATTTTAAAACATATCCCGATGGAGCTGCAGGTCTAACAGTTGTACATGAAAAGCCATATTGATTTTCTTCTACATCATATACTGGGAAATGAAAAGCAGCTTGTCCAAAAGTAACCACTATAGGTATCGTTGTACCTTGTGCAATAGTGTTTCCTAAACCATCTTTTCCATTCCACGGAACACTGACTGCATAAGGTGGAGCCCCAGATGCTGTAACAGTTTGAGTCGTTAACACATCTTTTGTGCCTGGCGTATAAATTCCATCTCCACCATTAAAATCTAGCAATATTTCAATGGTTCCACTTTTAAAAACGCTGATGTTTATATTACTTTCGCCAATACCACAATTGGTAATTCCGTTAATTTGTATGTTACCGTTATAGGTTCCATTTTTCCATATATTAATATCAGGATCATTTAAGAAAACCTCATATTTTGGACTCATTTGAGTGGCATTCGGTGCATTGTAAATACTTTTTTGATCATTGGCCGCGTTTCCTGAATTTCCAGGACCTGTATTATTAAAAGCTACATTAAAATACCAAGGTCTAAATCCAGCACCGTTAAAATTGATTTTATTTACAAAACCGTTTTGAGTAACAGCTCCAGTTGTAGAACCGTTATCTGGGGCAAAAACATAAAACGCACCATTAAAGTTGGTATTAACATCATCCATAGCAAAAGCCCAGCGTTTTGAATAAATACGTCCAGGAATTGAATTGTTTGAAGAGTTAGCAACTGTAATATCGTAGTAATTGTAATAAATTTCAGTACTGCTACCATCAGTTGTGCTTTCAAATTCAATATAGTAATCACCAGCAGGCATACCATTTGGATTGAAAACAATAGGAGTGTAACCAGCAGAAGCAACTCCATCAATACCATTTGGACCATTTTGAGCTCTTGTAAGTCTTTGGGCTTCGGTACCTGTTATGTTTGATGTGCTGCCATCCAAAGTGTAGTTCGCAAATGCTACAGTCCCATCAGGTCTAATGATTCTAAATCTAGAATTAATTTCAGTACCGGTAGGACTTGATCTTCTAGCTCTGCTAAAACCTAAATATACTTTTTCGCTATTAGGATTCTGAATTCTGATATACAATCGCTGTGCATCTGTCGAACCATATCTAGCAAAACTTCCATAAGTACTATTGTTTATGGCAAGTGAGGTCCTGTGACTAGTGTCGGGAGTTGTTTGTTTACTACCTTCTCCGCCATAAACATTAAGAAATAAAGTACTTAATACAAAACTTAGAAGGATTTTTATTCTGTTTTCGAAAGTAAAGTTTTTCATATTAAAGAAAATTAATAATGATGTAATGTTTTGACTAACAGTAAAAACGAGTTGCAGCTACATGACGTAGTAAAAAAACATTAAATGTTTTTGGGGTCATTTTATTCTTTAAATTTAATAGTGGCTCATAAAAGCCAATTCCTTTTGTCTTTTTGGGAGGAATGTAAGTGTACAGTATAGTTTGGCTTTTACTGTCCGGACAAGTAGTAGAAGTTACGGTAACAGATGTACCGTTCCATTGATCCAATTTTGAAAGATCAACCAAACTTAGTTTGACATAAAACTCTGCAGTTTCTCCTGGAGCAAGCGTAAGGGTTTTGCTCAGGGGCGCATAGTTTTTGTTTTCCAATCTATTGTTTAATGAGACATTGTCTTTCGTAGCGCTGCCATCCGGGTTTTCTGCAAAATTTGAGAAATTATCGGCCGCCAATAGATAAGTGTCGGTATTAGTTCCAGTGTTTTTAACTTGCAGTAAAAATGAAACTTCAGAACCATTGTACTTTTGATGATTCTCTCCGTCAATGGTTATTTCAGAATTACACGAACCAGATTGCGAAAAAGCAATTGTAGTAATTAAAAAACAAAGCAGGGTAAAAAAGTTTTTTTGAAAGATGTTTCTTCGCGAAGAAAAAATAATCTTACAATCGCTTACAAATTTCACCGCTTTTTCAAGAGTAGATTTAGTTTTCATAACTTATGATTTTATTTTAAAGTATTTATGAAATTTTAACAGAATCAAAGTTATATTAGAGTTTTTCTAATATTATTTTTTTATCTGTAACTAACCAAAAAACTCGTTGAAGTGTTGTTTTTTTCTAAAAAAATGACTCAAAAAAGCATTTTTTTAACTCAAAAAAGTAGAATTTTTTCGTGTATTTTTTTGCTTTTTTGGTGAAAATAGGTTTGTTTTTAAATAATCAAATGGTTAATAATCAAGTATTTAGTTAAAAAATTACCAACTATGAGATTATCGACCAAATACTAATTTTATAGATTAAGTACATAAAATTTAATTTTTCATTTTTTAGAATTTTATAAATGTTAATATTTTGAGGATTGTTTATTCTTGTTAAAATTTCGTTATAATGTTAACAGAAATAAAAAAAAGGAAAGGTTTAAAATTTCTTTTGTAAATTAGAACTTAATTAAAAAAATGACCTACAATTCAGGTTTTTTAAAATTTGCTACTTATGAAAAATCTTATATTAATTCGTCATGCCAAATCTAGCTGGGAAGCACCATTAAAAGATTTCGACCGTCCGTTGATGAAAAGAGGGATTTTAGATGCACATGATGTTTCATTAAATATTTCAAGGTATCTTCCTAAAACATATATAATGTGGAGCAGTACTGCTGCGAGAGCCTCAGAAACCGCTTTGATTTTTGCGCAAAACTTATCTTATCCTTTAGAGAGTATCATTTTTAGAGATGATTTATACACTTTTGATGAAAGGCAACTCGAAAAAGTTATTAAATCATGTGATAATAGTTTTGAAAGCGTTATTCTTTTCGGACATAACGAGGCTATTACAAATTTTGTTAATAAATTTGGGGATGTTTTTATAGAAAATGTACCAACGTCAGGCTTTGTTTCGTTACAGTTTGATGCCGAAAGTTGGGACACGATCTATAAGGGCAAAACACATAAAACTATTTTCCCCAAAGATTTAAAATAATTACAGTGTACGAACAGAAATATATCGATAGAGAAAAAAGCTGGTTAGCGTTTAATGCAAGAGTTCTTCAAGAAGCAGCAGACAATACAGTGCCACTTTTAGACAGACTGCGTTTTGTTGGAATTTTTTCAAACAATTTAGACGAATTTTTTAGAGTTCGGTACGCGGCCATTCGACGATTAAGTCTTTCAGGTATTTCTGGCGAAAAATATTTAGGAGGGATTTCTGCTCACCAATTAATTAAAGATATTACCGAAATCGTAATTCAACAGCAATCTGAAAGCTTACGTATTCTGGGAAACATTGAAGCAGAGCTTGAATCTGAGAATATTTTTATTATCAACGAAAAACAGATTACGTCAAAACAAGAGTGTTTTTTAAAAGACTTTTATACCCAAAAATTAAGTCCAGAATTGGTAACTATCATTTTAAATGATTTAGCTGTTTTTCCAATTCTTAAAGATACTTTAGGATATTTGGCTGTTCGCTTAGAATTGGCAAACGATGAAGTTCGTTATGCTTTAATCGAAATTCCAAAAAACATCAACCGATTTGTTGTCCTTCCTTCTGAAGACGAAAAACAATATGTTATTTTAATTGATGATGTGATTCGCTTTAAGCTAAAAAACATCTTTAATATATTTGATTATAAGAGCGTTTCTGCTCACATGATTAAAATTACTCGTGATGCACAATTGGATATAGATAGTGATTTGAGTAAAAGTATGCTCGAAAAAATTTCGAACTCTGTAAAAGATCGTCGAATAGGAGAACCTGTTCGTTTTATTTACGATAATTTAATTGAAGAAGATACCCTACAATTTTTCTTAGATAAAATGAAAATTGTAGAAACAGATAGTATAATCCCTGGAGGAAGATATCACAACCGCCGAGATTATATGAGTTTTCCAAATCTTGGCAGATATGATTTGTTGTATAAACCAAACGAACCGTTGCCAGTTCCAGGTTTGAGTTTGGAAGGAAGTATTCTGGAAAAAATCTCTAAGAAAGATTATTTGGTTCATGCACCATATCAATCATTTTCATATCTGACTAAATTTTTGCGTGAAGCTGCTTTAGATCCAAAAGTAACCAGCATTAAAATTACCTTATATCGTTTAGCCAAGAACTCGCAAATCATCAGTTCACTAATAAACGCTGCCAAAAATGGTAAAAGAGTAGTGGTGCAAATCGAACTTCAGGCACGTTTTGATGAAGCTTCGAATATTTCGTATGCAGAACAAATGCAAACAGAAGGTATCGAACTTATTTTTGGTATCAAAGGATTGAAAGTACACAGTAAAATTTGTGTAATCGAAAGATTGGAAGAAGGCAAAAATCGTCGTTATGGATTTATTTCAACTGGAAACTTCAACGAATCAACAGCAAAAATTTATACAGATGTAACGCTTTTTACTTGTCATCAAGGAATTTTAAAAGACACATCAAAAATATTTGAGTTTTTTGACATTAATTATAGAGTACACAGATACAAACATTTAATTGTATCGCCTCATTATACAAGAACTAAATTCATCAAACTGATCGATCGTGAAATTCTTCATGCACTTGCTGGAAGAAAAACGCATATCAAATTAAAAATGAATAGTTTATCAGATTTTAAAATGATTGATAAATTATATGAAGCAAGTAATGCTGGAGTAAAAATTCAGCTTCAAGTAAGAGGAATTTGCTCTTTAATTCCTGGAATTCCTGGAATGAGCGAAAACATAGAAGCCATAAGTATCGTAGATAATTACTTAGAACATTCGAGAGTTTACATTTTTGGAAATGCTGGTTTAACCGAAGTCTACATTTCTTCTGCCGATTTTATGACCAGAAACCTTGATGGAAGAGTTGAAGTAACATGTCCGATTTACGACCTTGAAATCAAAAAAGAATTGATTGATAACTTTAATATTGCGTGGAAAGGAAACGTAAAAGTGAGATATCACTCCTATAAATTAGATAATAAATATAAGCCTAAAAATCATCATGCCCCATTTAGAGCACAATTTGAAACCTATAAATATTATCAGAATAAAGTAGCCAAACAAGAAGAGGTTCCTCAAAAAGTAAATTAATAATAAATACCAATTTCAAATCATAAAGTGAGCATGATTAATATTAGGAAGTTTGCAGCGATAGATATCGGTTCAAATGCCATGAGGCTTTTGATCTCTAACGTTGTGGAACAAGAAGGTAAAGAACCGCAGTTTAATAAAAGTTCCCTTGTTCGTGTGCCAATTCGTTTAGGGCAAGATGCCTTTACAGTTGGAGAAATTTCACCAGAAAATATAGATCGAATGGTTGATGCCATGAAAGCATTCAATCTTTTGATGAAAGTACATAAAGTAGAGCGTTATATGGCATTTGCAACCTCTGCAATGCGCGAAGCCTATAATGCAAAAGAAGTTGTGGCTTTAATTAAGAAAAAAGCCGATATTAAAATCGAGATTATCGACGGTAAAAAAGAAGCAGCGATTATTGCTTCTACAGATTTGCATCATTTAATCAAATCTGACGAAACTTATCTTTTCGTAGATGTTGGAGGTGGAAGTACTGAGTTTACTTTATTCTCTGACGGAAAAATGATTACCTCTAGATCTTTCAAAGCAGGAACCGTTCGTTTGCTCAATAATATGGTTCACGATTCAGTTTGGGATGAAATTGAAAAATGGATTAAAACCAATACAGCAGATTATGATGAGGTAACGCTAATTGGTTCTGGAGGAAACATCAACAAGCTGTTTAAAATGTCTGGTAAACAGCAGGAAAAACCGCTTTCGTACATTTATGTTAACTCACAATATGCATTCTTAAATTCATTGACTTACGAACAGAGAATTGCCGAATTAGGTCTGAATTCTGACCGTGCCGACGTAATTATTCATGCAACTCGTATTTACCTAAATGCGATGAAATGGAGTGGTGCACGCCAGATTTATGTCCCTAAAATCGGACTTTCTGATGGTATTGTAAAAGCAATGTATTTCGGTAAAATTTAATATTAATATTTTCTTTTTAAATGAATAAAGGAAGACTTGAAGCTTTTAGTGATGGCGTTTTGGCAATCATTATTACGATTATGATTTTGGAAATCAAAGCTCCCGAAGGGCATGAGTTTTCAGATTTAAAACCGCTTATACCAAAGTTTTTAAGCTATATTTTGAGCTTTATTTACGTTGGAATATACTGGAATAATCACCATTATTTGCTTCATAGTTTATCAAGAGTAAACGGAAAAGTATTGTGGAGTAATTTACACTTTTTGTTTTGGCTGTCTTTAATTCCCGTTTCGACCGCTTGGATGGGAGAGCATAATTTTGAGAAAGCTGCAATGACAATGTATGGCGTTGTGTTGCTTCTTTCTGCAATCTCTTATATTATCTTGCAATATACTATTATGTGTAGTGAAGGCAGTAATTCTGCTTTAAGAAAAGCACTTAACAAAGATTATAAAGGTAAAATCTCCTTAGTTTTATACGTTATCGGAATTGTTACGGCATTCTTTAACCAGTGGGTTTCGGGAGCAGCTTATTTTACAGTTGCAATGTTATGGCTTATTCCAGACAAAAGAATTGGAAGGATTTTTTCTTAAAATGAATAGTTTATGAAATCTGTTTTTCAGTCCATTCAAGATTTTTCTGTTGGCGAATTGAGTCTCTTGGATGATTTAATTACATTTCAGACATTAAAAAAAGGAGAACTTTTATTGACTGAAAATCAGGTTTGCAATGAAATAGTTTTTATTGAAAAAGGAATTCTCCGTTCCTTTTTTGTCAATCATAAAGGTGACGAAATCACCAATTGTTTTGCTTTTGAAAATGAATTTATGGCTTCTTTTGCCAGTTTCATTACCCAAGAAAAAGCAGAAGAGAATATTCAGGCTCTTACCGATACTAAATTACAGATTCTAGATCGAAAAGGTTTAGAAAAACTCTATCAATCAGGTTTTAATTGGCAAGAAACAGGCAGGAAATTGACAGAATTAGAATTTGTAAACCTGCATAAAAGGATGATTTCTTTTCAGAAATTGTCGGGAGCGCAACGTTACGAAGAACTTTGCCAAAATCATCAAAAGTATATTCAGTTAATCCCGTTGCAATATTTAGCTTCTTATTTAGGCATTACACCAAGACACTTAAGCCGAATTAGAAAGTCAATCGTTTAAATTTTAGATTTAAAAAAAATCCTTTTAATCTGTGCAATCTGTGGCAATAAAAAAACACTTTTCAGGACATTTGTCTAGTAAAAGAAAATATCCTATTAGTATTTTTGAAAAAAGATTGATATGAAAAAAATACTGATTATAAACGGACATCCAAATGCAGAAAGCTTCAATTTCGGAATTGCAGAATCTTATCAAAAAGGAGCTGTTACTTCTGGTGCTAAAGTAGAAACGATTACAATCGCAGATTTAAAATTCAATCCAAATCTCAAATTTGGTTATCAAAAAAGAACAGATCTAGAACCAGATTTAGTAGAATCTTGGGAGAAAATTAAAAGAGCCGATCATATGGTTTGGATTCATCCCGTTTGGTGGGGCGGACTTCCCGCTATAACAAAAGGATTTATAGATCGTCTATTTTTGCCAGGAATGGCATTTCAATACCGTGAAAATTCTGTTTGGTGGGATAAATTGCTAAAAGACAAAACAGCTCATATTATTACAACCATAGATCAGCCAAGCTGGTATTATCGCTTATTTTTTGGAAGACCAAGTGTTAATCAATTAAAGAAATCTACATTAGAATTTTGTGGTATAAAACCAGTCAAAGTAAGCTATATAGGAATTGTAAAAGGTTCTAATGAAGAACGAAGAAAAAAATGGCTAGAAAAAGTCTATAATTACGGATTGCGAAATAAATAGTGGGCAAACTTAGAAATAGCGAACAGAGAAGCAATTTTACGAGTTTGCAGAAATTATTTAGCAGTATTAAAAAAGAAAAACAAATAAAAATTAGCGCAATTCGTGGCGAAAAAAATATTAAGAAGGAAGATCCAACCCAAATGTAGAACGCAAAAGTTCGATACTTGGATTGATTTCTAAGAAACGATTGTAGCGATCTTGATCGTTTAGAGCTCTTACTGTTTTAATCTCTTCGTTTACAATTACTTCGATTGTAATGTCATGATTGTGTAAATGTCCTTTTAAATACCCTAATAATCCATTTATTTGGTTTTCAAAATCTAGTTTAGAACCTTCATTTGGCAACTCATAATAAATTGTTGTACCATCTAGAGTAGGATCACTTATCAATAGAATTGATTCCATGATCTTAAGACCTTTTTGCCCTAAACGTTCCGCATATTTGTTCCAATGAAGACGCATGTCGGTTTCGTTAAATTCTTCAGTTAGGAAAACAGTTGTAGGCTTAACGTACGATTTGCTATTTGCTTCCATTTCTTTTTTCTTGCGGATACTAGCAAGAGAAAAAGCAGAAACTTTAGATCCATTATTTGTTTCTGTTTTTGGAGCTTCCGGAGTCTGAACTTTTGGAGTTTCTGCAACTTGTTGTGGTTGAGAAACGGAAGTTTGATTTTGAGCTACAGCTTGAGAAGTTTGATTCTCAGTTACTGCAGAACTTTCGACTTTGGACTTTGGACTTGGAACTTCAACAATAGAATAGCCTCCATTTTTAAAGTAAACGGGCGGAATTATGAATTGCTCAACTTTTTTTTTTCTCCATCAAAGTTGATAGAGGCCAATTGCATCAAGCATAATTCAACTAAAAGTCGTTGATTCTGGCTTAATTTGTATTTTAAATCGCAGTCGTTTGCAATATCAATTCCTTTAAGTAAAAACTCTTGAGAACATTTTTGCGATTGAGTTGCATACATCTGCTGTGCCTGTTCGCCAACTTCTAATAAAGCAATTGTTGAAGGTGTTTTGCTAACTAATAAATCTCTGAAATGTGAAGCTAAACCTGCAATAAAATGATGTCCGTCAAAACCTTTAGCCAAGATATCATTGTATGCTAGTAAAAGTTTCGGAATCTCATTTTCCAGAAGTAAATCAGTAATCGAAATATAAGTTTCGTAATCTAAAACGTTTAGATTTTCAGTTACTGCCTGACGCGTCAAATTTGTTCCGCAGTACGAAACCACACGGTCAAAAATAGATAAAGCATCACGCATGGCTCCATCTGCTTTTTGAGCAATAATGTGCAATGCATCGTCTTCAAAAACGATTCCTTGACTTTCAGCAACATCAGCCAAATGTTCTTTAGCATCTTTTACTGTAATTCTTTTGAAATCAAAAATTTGGCAACGAGATAAAATCGTTGGAAGAATTTTGTGTTTTTCTGTTGTTGCTAAAATGAAAATAGCGTGTTTTGGCGGTTCTTCTAATGTTTTAAGAAAAGCATTAAAAGCGGCCGAAGACAACATATGGACCTCGTCAATGATATATACTTTGTATTGTCCAGTTTGTGGCGGGATTCGAACCTGATCGATAAGGTTACGAATATCATCAACCGAGTTGTTTGAAGCAGCATCTAGCTCAAAAACGTTAAATGCGAAATCTTCGGTAGGATCATCATATCCAGGCTGATTTATTTTTCGAGCCAAGATACGGGCGCAAGTAGTTTTACCAACTCCACGCGGTCCTGTAAACAAAAGAGCAGAAGCTAAGTGATTGGTTTCAATAGCATTCAACAAAGTGTTTGTAATGGCTTTTTGCCCCACAACATCCTTAAAGGTCTGCGGGCGATATTTACGTGCCGATACTACAAATTGTTCCATATTCTCTTTTATTGGATAGCAAATATAGAGTATAATTTAATGATTTAAAAATTTAAAAATTGAAAGATTTTTAAGTGATTGAATTGTAGAAAGAAAAAAATATTATCTGCAACGTTTAAAGAAAAAGTAATACTTTTAATGTAAAATATTTAACAGCCTATTTATTATTAATTAGAAAATATGAATGCAAAACAAATCGTCAAATTAAGCAATATTATTGGTATAGCCTCTATATTTTTATTAGTGTATTGGGTCTTTACATTTATTGTAATTCAGGTTTTCGGACTAAAGGTTTTTAGGGAAAATATGACCGAAAGTTTCTATTTAAGCATTCTCGGAATCCTTGCTCTTATGGCTGGATCTCTTATAGTGAATCTAATGTTTAATTTGACAAGAATTGCCGAAAGAAAAAATGAAGAAGCAGTAAATGTCAAATCCACCAGACGTAAAGTTTTGACTTTGCTTTTAATTTTTCCATTAATCCTGATTATACTTTTTGGAGGCAATTATCTGACTTCTGCTAAAAAAGAAAAAATGCTGATTGATTCTGCAAAATCAATCATAGAATCAAACAAGTCAAATAGTGATAAACTTCTAAATTATACTTTTTCTAAAGCGTATATCATGGAAACCACTGGTATTTTAAGAGTTTTGTCTGAAACAGATAAAAACTTCCCAAGTGTAACCTTAATTGTAAAAGATTCCATTAAAGGTTCGTCTGTTTTTCTTGGTTTTAATGCATATTACAATGAAAGTTTGGATACAAATGATAGCATACAGCCTAAGAAAGTAAATTATATTTATCAGACAGATAAAGAAGAACGAGCTTATCTGAATGAAGTTTTTGATAAAAACAATGATGAATTACGCTATAGTTCGAGAAAAGGAAATTATGAATTGTTTTATCCATATAAAAAGAATGGTAAAACGATCATTATCTATTTTTCCGAACAGCAGCGATATGGCAAAATAGGCAGTTAATACATTGTAACTCATGAAAAAATATTTTCCAATTCTAGTTTTGCTTACAGCATTTGCTGTAAAAGCACAAAACTCGACTCAGACAAGTCTAGTATATCAATTGCGAATCTATGAGATTTTCGAAAGCAATAAAAAAGAATTTCACGAACGATTTCGCGATCATGCCATGCGTATTATGAAGAAATATAACTTTAAAATTATTTCGATTTACGAATCAAAATCAGATAAGAAAACTGAATTTGTGTATTTTTTGGAATGGCCAAACGAAACAACGATGAAAAAAGCTTGGGAAGATTTTAGAAAAGACCAAGAATGGATTGATATTAAAAAGCTATATACCGAGAAATATGGCGATGTTGTGGGGAACATCGAAGATCGGGTTTTGACAAAACTTGATTATTCACCAAATTAAAGTTTTATAGATTGAATTTATTTAAACCTTAAATTGAAAAATTTAAGGTTTTTTTATGTGCCTGTTTTAAGGAAAGAGTAAAATTCAATTAACTGAAAAACTTATAAAACTCACCACAACATCATATAACCTTTTGATACTTAATCTTTTTAATTTTAAAAATGTAAATTATTAAAAGAGAGTATTATGAAAATGAGATCCATTTTATTAGGAATGAGCCTTAGTATTGCTTTGGTCTCATGCAAACCGAGCGATGCTGATATTGAAAAAGCAATAAGAGAAAAGCTGGGTGATGTAGCAACGATACAAGTTGCTGTACATGATGGCGTTGCGACTATAGCCGGAACTTGCGAAGACGAAATTTTCAAAAAAAATATTGAAAAAAGCGTAAGAGCAACCAAAGGTGTAAAATCTGTGGTAAATACCTGCGAATTGGCAAGAGCCAATCAAGAACCAGCAGCAGCTACTGTTGTTATTAATTCTGATGCTGATTTAGATAAATCGGTTAGTAAAGTTGTAGATGCTTACGATGGAGTTAGCGCTACTGTTGTTGGCGGTGTTGTTACACTTTCGGGTGAAATTAAAAAAGACAAATTGCAACCTTTAATGCAAAGCATACAGGAATTGCGTCCGAAAAAAGTAGACAATAAATTAACTATTAAATAAGGGTGTTATGAGTGTGCAAGATAAATACAGAGAAGTAATCAGTTTGGCTTCTGAATTGGGAATCGAAGATTTGCAGGTGAGAGAACAAGATAATGTGTTATACATTGATGGAACAGCAAAATCTGCTGCAGACAAAGACAAACTTTGGAACGCTTATGAAAAATTAGATCCAGAATATAGATCGGCAGATGTGGTTATGAATATAGAAGTAGAGGAAGGCGTTTCTAGAGAATATACAGTTGAAATTGGAGATTCTCTTTCGAAGATTGGAAAAGCGTATGGAGTTTCTTGGCAGGATATTTTTGAAGCCAACAAAGATATAATCTCAAATCCTGATTTAATTCAACCAGGATGGAAATTGAAAATTCCGATAGTTTAGTTTTTTTAATTTCGAAGTTGCAGAGTTACAAAGGAACAAAGGTCTTTATTTTATGTCATTCCTAGGAACGATTCTTAGTTTCTAGGAATGACATAGATTATTGAATCATTTTTTGTTCTCATTTGCTTTTACTTGATTTATAAAAGATTTTTTCTTTTGAAACCGATTGTTTTAGCCCTGATGGTAGCGGCATCCTTTTGTGGCGGGGTTCGCCGCAAAAGATACAGCGGACAGCAGGTTCCCGGCTCCTAAAAACTATCTTCCTCTAATGCTTAAATCAAATAAAAATTGTGCTGTTTCCTGATCTGAATCGGCTGAGAAACCAGCAACATAAACTCCTTTTTTGCCCGTAGTCGACTTAATTCCGTATACAACTGCCTCATCTGCTGGGTCCGACTCACCCTCGTATCGATACACATGAACAATTTCAAATTTCTCAGGATTCTTTTTAATCGCATCAGCGTTTCGATTAAAATCACATGTAAATCCTTTCTCATTCAATTGATCTAAAGCTTTTGAAACAGTTGCGTAATGATACATTCTTTTCATGATAAACTGTATTTAAAATTATAGAATTCTAAAGATAACTATTTTAAAATTAAAAAGTTATGATAAAACTCATAAAAACTGAATTTTAAAATCATTATTGTTAGATCATAAATCGCTACTTTTGCAGCGCAGACCGCCTTATCGTCGTTCCGATTCATCGGGAGGGAGGAAAGTCCGGACACCATAGAGAAGCATAGCGGGTAACGCCCGTCGGTTCCGAAAGGGATTAGGACAAGTGCAGCAGAAAGTATGTACAGGTAATGCTGTAGTGAAACCAGGTAAACTCTATGCGGTGAAATACCAAGTATATCGGCATTTAAGGGCTTCTCGTTCGTTGCCGAAGGGTAGGTAGATTGAGTCCATCAGTAATGGTGGATCTAGATAAATGATAAGGTATTGTCTTGTTGCAAAATGAGACAAGAACAGAATCCGGCTTACAGGTCTGCATTTTTTATATATTTGCGAAACTATCTAACTTGTTTTCATGAATATTACGACTCCAAATCCTTCTTCAAAATCTAAAAAAAGTCTTTTTAGAACTGTTGTAACCAATCTTACTTTTTGGGTTTTAATTGCTATTATTTCAGGTATTTTACTCGGACATTTCTCGCCAGAAAATGGTGTGAAAATGGAATTTCTTGGCAAGAAGTTTATTCAGCTTATTTCTCTTTTTATTGGTCCGATTATCTTCCTGACCATCGTTTTGGGAATTTCGGGAATGGGAAATCTAAAAAAAGTAGGACGTATAGGCGTTAAAGCTTTAACTTATTTTGAAGTGGTTTCGACCGTTGCTCTTGCAATTGGTGTGGCAGTTGCTTATTTATTTAAACCTGGAAAAATTGATAAATCGGGGCTGACTTTTGGCGATGCAAGCCAATATACAAATGGCGCAGCAAAGGATTTTTCTTGGTTGCAGTTCTTTTTGTCCAATTTTACGTTGCAGGTTTTGTTAGCGGCTATTATCTGCGGAATTGCATTGAATTTTTACCAAAAAAGAGAACAGACAATTTTGGTTTTGGAACGATTCTCTAAAGTGGTTTTCTTTGGTTTAAAATATGTAATGTATTTAGCTCCAATTGGTGCTTTTGGCGGAATGGCGTATACAATTGGAAAATTTGGTTTGGCAACTTTGATTCCGCTTGGAAAATTGATGCTTTGCGTTTATTTGACGATGGCATTATTTGTCTTTTTGGTTTTGGGAAGCATATTGCGTTACTATAAAATTAGTATTCTTTCGATTTTGAAATACATTAAAGAAGAACTTTTATTAGTATTAGGAACTTCATCTTCTGAAGCCGCCTTGCCAAGTATTATGGTAAAACTAGAAAGAATGGGTTGCAGCAAATCAGTAGTAGGATTGGTGATTCCGACGGGTTATTCTTTTAATCTGGACGGAACTTCGATTTACCTTTCAATGTCGGTGCTCTTTATTGCACAGTTGTATGATGTCCATTTAAGTTTTTTTGAAATCCTAACCGTTATCGGAATTCTGATGATTACTTCAAAAGGCGCAGCAGGCGTAACCGGAAGCGGATTTATTGTTTTGGCTTCAACATTAACAGCCTTGCATAAAATTCCGGTTGAAGGTTTAGCATTTTTATTAGGCGTAGATAAATTTATGAGTGAAGCCAGAGCAATTACCAATTTAATAGGAAACACAGTCGCAACGATCATAATTTCTAAAACCGAAAGAGATTTTACAGAGTTGAATCTTGATCCTTTATCAGAATGATTTTGCCACAAAGGCGCTAGGGCACAAAGTTTTTGTTTTTCTTTGAGTTTAAAATTGCTCGCAAAGTCGCGGAGCCGCAAAGTTTTTTTTGAGTTGACTCCAGCTAAAGCTGGATGCTATTCAAGTTAAATTTTTTAAATAAACTTTGCGACTCCGCGACTTTGCGAGATTAAAATACTTCGTGCCTTAGCGCCTTCGTGGCAAAAAAAACACTATGATTCGTCCTTCGTAGTTCGCACCAAGCTAATGCCTGAGGTAAAAAAGACGATTCCTAGTATTCCGTAAATAATAAGCGATTTTATATCTCTGGTTTCTCCAGATGTACCAGCAAAAATAACGGCAGTATAAATAAGTCCTATAATTCCGAGGATTGTGAGCAATCCGCCGAAAAATCTTTTTAGGTTCATGATTGTTAGATTTAAAAGTTCTCTAACAAAGTTAAATTCCGATAAGTTAATTGCTGTTATACAATTGCTTATGAGAAATTATATGATTTACAGGATACTATTTTTCTATTTTAAATTCCAACCCGATGTTTCTAACGCTTTCTATTTTGATTTTAGGATCTGAATTAAAATATTTTCTAAGTCTGCTTATAAAAACATCCATGCTGCGTCCAGAGAAATAATCGTCTTTTTTCCAAACCGACATTAAAATTTGATCTCGTTTTAGTAACTGGTTATGGTTAAGATACAAATACTCAATAAGAGATGCTTCCATTTCTGTGAGTTGCTGAACGTGGTTTTTATTGTTAAGCGTTAAACGTTCGTTATCAAAAATATACGAACCAATTTCAATTATGTTATTTCCTTCGAGGCTTCTTTTTTGCTCAATTCTCTTTAATATATTCTGTAAGCGAAGAACCAATTCGTCAACCTCAAAAGGCTTTGCAATATAGTCGTCTGCACCAAGTTTTAAACCGATGATTTTATCTTCTTTGAGCTTTCTTGCGGTTAGAAAAATAAAAGGAATTTCAGGATTAATCGCAATGATTTTTTCGGCCAATGAGAATCCGTCCAATTGAGGCATCATGACATCAAAAATACAGATGTCAAAAGTCTGGTTTTTAAAATAGTCCAAAGCGATTTCGCCATTTTCTGCCCAGATTACTTCAAACTGATGCAGTTCTAAATACTGTTTTAAAATTGCAGCAAAATCAAAATCGTCTTCGGCTAAAAGTAATCTTTTCAAAATAAGGGAATTAAACTTTTAATAAAATAGTAAACTGAGCGCCTTTTCCTAAATCGCTGATAACGTTAACAGAACCTTGATGCGCTTTTACAATCTGATCTACATAATACAATCCTAAACCTAAGCCCTTTGTATTGTGCAGATTTCCTTGCTCTACACGATAAAATTTTTCAAAAAGAAGCGCCTGTTTGTTTTTCGCAATTCCAATTCCGTTATCTTCAAAACTGATAGAAAACTGATTTTCTACAATTCTTGTTTTGACTGTAATGGTATTCGAACCATATTTAACTGCATTTTCCAACACATTTAAGAAAGCCGTTGTTAAATGAAATCTGTCTAAAACTAAAATCGTTTTTTGGGTCTGAAAATCGGTTTTAAGAGTGATTTTAGGAAAAGTAATCTTAAAGTCAGTTACAATAGAAAGCAGGAAATCTTCGGCATCTATTTTTTCTTTTTGCAATTCAATTTCATTTTCTGCCAAAGAATTGGCCATAACCTGATCGATCAAATTCTGAAGACGGTTGTTCTGACGTGAAATAGTATTTACAATAGCATTAAAATTTTCGTCGTTTTCACGAATGCTTTTCTGCGCTAGAATCTTTGTCGAAATTCCTAAAGTTGCCAAAGGCGTTTTAAGTTCGTGCGTAATATTATTGATAAAATCGGTTTTAACATCACTTACTTTTTTCTGTTTAATTAAAGCTTTTAAGGCAATGACAAAAAGTGTAATTAAAGTCAGAATTGATAATAAAGACAGAATGAGAATAAAAGTCATTCGTCTCAAAATAATCAATTCCCAATCAATAACAGAAACATACATCGAATCTTCTGTCAGCAATTGATATTCTTCGTTTTCAAAAGTTCCGTTGGTTGTGCCAACATAATTTCTCACTACAAAAGCATGATTAAGAGAAGCTAGATTTCCGTAAAGTTTATTTTGAATAAAAGGTTTTTCTGAGAAAATAGTATCTGCTTTTTGCGCGTTTTTGTACAAAATAAATTTGTTGAGTACAATCGCAAAATCAATTTTAAAATTGGGTAAATCTCGTTCAAATTTTCGCTGAATTTCTTGTGTTACAGCATTCTTATATTCATTTTTTAAAACACCAATTTTGATATCCAGTTTAGTGTTTTTTCCTTTTATGTACTTTTCAGAAAGGCTTTTGTAAAGCGCTTCTTTTTTAGCAACAAAAGCTGAATCAATGTCGCTATAGTTGTTCGAAATCTGAGCAATTTCGTTTTTTATCTGTGTATGAAACTGTGCCACTTTATATTCGTAAGCCGTTTTTACCAAATAACATTGCACGGTCATAAGCACGATGAGCGCAACGACAGAAAATGCGATTAATAAATTGATTCTTTGTTTCATATCTCTTTGAAATTCTGTTTCAAAAATACAGCTTTTACCAAACAAATGGCAGATTAACGTTGCATTAACCTACGATTAACTTTCAGAACTAGGTTTTAAAAGCACTTTTGTGTCAACATAAATCAATCTCAATTTTAAAATGAACATTTACCTGCCCTTAAAAATTCTAATTACACTTTTACTTTTTTGCCTTTCGTGTATTGCAAATGCCCAAAACGAAACACCAAAAGATTCAATTTCAAATCAATTAGATGAAATTGTAATCAGTCAGGAAAAGAAGATGTTTACCAATTCAAACGGAAATATAAAAGTCGATGTTGCCAATTCGGTTTACAGTACAATTCCAAATCCGGTTGATTTGCTTTCAAAATTGCCATCAGTTCAAGTAGGCCACGATCGCGAGAGCATTACAATTGTGGGAAAAGGAAATCCGCTCATTTACATTGACGGTCAAAAAGGAACAATAACCGATTTGAATGCTTTAAGTGTAGCTGATATAAAAACAATTGAAATTATAAAGAATCCATCTTCAAAATACGAAGCCGAAGGTCGCGCGGTGATTTTAATTACTAGAAAACTGAGTAAAAAAGACAGTTTTAGAACCGAAATTTCGGAAGTAGCATCTTTCAAAAGAAACTACAATAATTATTTAGGGTTTAATTCCAGTTTTAAAAAAGGCAAATTAGAATGGAAAGCCAATTTTAACTACAATAAACTAAACCCATGGGAAAGACATACTTTAGAATACGAGATTCCAAAAGCCTCAATTATTTCCGATTATGATGTTATGGCAAATACACACCGCAATCAATACGTTTTTGGAGGCGGAATGTTTTATAAAATAAAAGAGGAGGATTATTTCTCAATTAATGTAAATGGAAAGCTTCAGAACGATACTTTCGATATCAACACTTTTACTTTCAATCAAAATCAGGATAAGACCAATAATGTTTTTACGTTGAGCGATAATTCGAGTAAAAAGAATTTTGTAAATGCATTTGTAAATTATTCAAAAAAAATAAAATCGATTGACACGCAGCTTTTTGCTGGTTTTCAGTATTCAAATTTTAATCAGCATCTGGAAAGTTTAGTTGTCAACAATTATAATGAAACCGATTTTGAATTGTCGCAAAACCGCGATCAGAAATTTGATGTTGATGTTTTTTCTGGAAGAATCGATTTGGAGAAAAAGTTTAAAAATGAAATGAATCTGGAATATGGCGGATTGTATTTGAATGCAAAATCAGTAACAAATGCAGACATTTTTGACTTCGAGAAAAATACTAATGAAGTATCTGATTATGATTTTAAAGAAGAAAACCTAGCTGCGTATATTCAGTTTTCGGGAAAGCTAAAAAAAGTAGATTTTTCATTAGGACTAAGAGCTGAAAACACCAATGTATACGCAAAATTTAGAACGCAAGTTTCGCCTTCAATTGATAAAAACTACACCAATCTGTTTCCTAAAGCCGATCTGACATTTAGTATTGATAGCACAAAAAGCATCAATCTAAATTATTCAAAAAGTATTGTAAGACCTAAATATTCTTCTTTAAGTCAAATTGCGACTTATATAAATCCGTATTTTTTGTATGGAAGCAGTATCAATTTAGGGCCTGCATTTGTAGACGAAATTTCGAGTTCTTTTCAATATCTAGATAAAACTTTGAAATTTGGCTATTACCAAACCAAAAATGTCGTTAACCCAACGTTTGTATTTAATGAAGAAACAAATGTGTTGATGATTACCGATATTAATTTTAAAAGAGAAACAGGCTTTACAATAGATTTGATACTTCCCTTTACTTATAAATTCTGGACAGTCACAAATTCTCTGGTTTTTACAAAAAGTAAGACTGAAGATGATACGGCATTATTGCATCCGTCAAAACCTTATTTGTATTATTATTCAAACCACACATTTAAATTGCCAAAAGAGTTCAGTTTTGTTTTTTCTTTCTGGGGAATGACGAAACAAAACGATGGAATTTTTGAACGAAAAGCCAATTTTATAGTAGATATGTCGCTGGCAAAAACATTTGGTAAAAATTGGAGTTGTACTTTAAATTACAATGATGTTTTTAAAGCAACAAGTTATACAGATGCTTTTAGTATTAATAATGTAAATTCAAAGTTTAAATATTGGGTTGATGCAAACGAGATTTCTATTGCAATTCGCTATTCTTTTGGAAAGATAAAAGATTCAGAATTCAAAGAAAAAAGCGTCAATGAAAGTGAAAATAGAATCAGATAAGAGTTAAAAATTCCAAAAATAAAATTCCAAATTCCAATCTCTACCTCAGTGAGAAAATTGGAATTTGGAATTTGAGATTTTTAATTTAAAAGTTGAGATTTTTAATTTAAAAGTTGGAATTTGGAATTTAAAAAATTGGAATTTTAAAATTTCACCCTTCATCTTCTTCAGATTCTTTTTTAGAAACATCGTGCGGTAATTCTTCGTCATCGTCGGTAGAATTTAGTTCGAAGAAACTAAAAAACGAACCTCCATAACTTTTCTGAAATGAAAAATTACTCATATGATCCAATTTGGTATATTTTGAATGCTCGATAATCATCATTCCGTCATCTTCCAATAAATCCCTTTCAAAAACCGTCAAGACAATTTTCTCAAAAGTTGCCTGATCCAATCCGTAAGGCGGATCTGCAAAGATGATATCGTAAGTAGTTTTGCAATTTTCTAAAAATTTAAAAACATCACTTTTGGTCGCAGCAATATCAAAATCGTATTCTGATGAAACTTGTTTGATAAATTTTACGCATCCGAAATCGCCATCAACAGAGGTGATAGGCGCGCTTCCGCGTGAAGCAAACTCATAACTGATGTTTCCCGTTCCCGAAAATAAATCTAAAACCTTTAAACTGTCAAAATTAAAATGATTATTCAAAACATTAAACAATGCTTCTTTACTCATGTCAGTCGTTGGTCTTACAGGTAGATTTTTTGGCGGAAAAATTCGGCGTCCTTTGTATTTTCCTGAAATGATTCTCATGATTGAAATAAGATATAATGTTTTTGATTTTGAGCGGTTGTAAAGCTGTTTCTTTCTTTTAGTTTTGAGACATCCATGAAAGAAATATGGCGCACATATTTGTAAGCTATGGCATAAAAAGGATCATTTTCTGAAATCGTTCCTAATAATTCTAATTTGAAACTTTCGGGATTCATGCTCATTTGTTCTGCCGTAAATAGAATGTAATAGATGAAATCTTCTGGAGTATTGTATTCAAACGAATTAAACAATAAAAGTTTCTGATTCTGCACCACGATAATTTCAAAATTACCAGGATTAAAATTCACAATCATTTTCTTGTCGTCGTTGTTTCTTGAGTTATCCAGAATTTTCTCGACCAAAATGGTATTGGCGTGTTTAGAATTAAATGAGCCCACATTATCAATCAAGAAATTGTTTATATTCACATACGGAATATAAACTGAATTCATCTGATAATTAGAAATTTGATCAAAAGTAAAGTGATCTGTTTCAAATACTTTTGTAGTGTATTGCAGATAACTTCCTAAATAATTTTCATCAAACAAAGCAGTAGGAACAAAAGTCGAAAGATTGTTATTGTGAATAACCATTACTTCGTCGTAAGTTTCTTTTAATTCAGGATTAGTCTTGAAAGCATTGCTGAACAAATCTTCAATTCGTGGTGTTTTGTTAGTCGTGTCAAACTTTATTTCTTTAAAAGAAGTAATGACATTATTTAAAGTATCAAAACAGCAGTATGAAAATCCAGTCAGGGAAACCTGAATAGAAAGTTTTCTGTAATTTTTTGAAGTAATGTTAATATTTTGTAATGACATAGTTGATTTACAATTCGTTACCTGTTTTAAATCAAGAAAGAATTTAAGCGACCACAAACTTACAAATTAAAAAGGAACAATTATAATTGCAATTTCAAAAAACAATTTGAATCAAACTTTAAAATAAGGTTAATAAAAAGTATATTTATTTGAAAATTAATTAGTTAATGTGTTTTTCTTTTTTGATCGTTGAATGTGTTCTATTATTTCAAGAATTTTAAAGTTTGGAATTTGGAATTTCATTTTTGGAATTTAAAATTTAAAAAGACGACCTTTGTATTTCAATATTATTTTATGACTTCTGCACAGTTTTACGGTATTTTACAAAAGCGATTTCCTTTTCCTCCAACTTATAAACAGGATATTTTTTTTCAGAAAATTGCCATTTTCCTAACTGAACCTCAAAACGACACCATTTTTGTTTTGAAAGGATATGCCGGAACGGGAAAAACAACCGTTATTTCTACCATTGTCAATAATTTGGGAGATATTAATAAAAAGTACGTTTTATTGGCGCCAACGGGGCGTGCAGCAAAAGTAATTGCCAATTATTCTAATAATCCAGCTTTTACAATTCATAAAAAGATCTATTTTCCAAAGAAATCTTCTGGAGGCGGAGTAGCTTTTACCAAACAAGTCAACAAACATAAAAACACCATTTTTATCGTCGATGAGGCTTCGATGATTTCAGACAGTACTTTAGATAGCGGTTCGCTTCTCGACGATTTGATTAATTATGTCTATTCTGGACAAAATTGTAAAATGATTCTTTTGGGTGATACGGCTCAGCTTCCGCCAGTCAATTTGGATGTTAGTCCTGCTTTAGATATTGATACTTTGGGTTTCCATTATAGTAAAGAAATCGAACATATCGAATTGGATGAAGTAATGCGTCAGGAAGAGAGTTCAGGGATTTTGTACAATGCGACAGAATTACGTGAATTATTGAAAGAAAGTTTTATTACCGAATTTCGATTTAATTTAAAGAAGTTTAAAGACATTGTTCGTTTGACGGATGGTTATGATATTCAAGATGCGATAAATATGGCCTACAGCAATTATAGCATTGAAGATACAGCTTTTATTGTTCGTTCTAATAAACGTGCCAATCAATATAATGAGCAGATTAGAAGTCGAATTTTATTTAAAGAAAGCGAACTTTCGGTTGGTGATTTCTTAATGGTCGTAAAAAACAATTATTTCTGGCTGAAAGAAACTGATGAAGCTGGATTTATTGCCAACGGAGATATTATAGAAGTCTTGGAGCTTTTCGGAATTAGAGAATTATACGGATTCACATTTGCTAAAGTAAAGATCAGAATGGTCGATTATCCAGAGCAGAAACCTTTTGAAACGGTTTTAATTTTGGACACTTTAAAAAGCGAATCGCCATCTTTAACCTACGAAGAATCGAATCGTCTGTACGAAGAAGTGATGAAAGATTATGAAGATGAGCCAACTAAATACAAGAGATTCCAGAAAGTAAAAGAAAACGAATATTTCAACGGACTTCAAGTTAAATTCTCATACGCTATAACCTGTCATAAATCGCAAGGTGGGCAATGGAATACAGTTTTTATAGAACAGCCATTTCTACCAAACGGAATTGATACTGATTACATTAGATGGCTTTACACCGCTATGACACGTGCTAAAAATAAGCTATATTTGATAGGCTTTAAGGACGAAAGCTTTGAAGAGTAAATTTTAGCCACAGATTAAAAGGATTTTTACAGATTTTTTTGAATGCGTTTAAATTTCTCTCGCAGATTTTGCAGATTGAACGGATTATTAATTTAAAAAACGCAATCAAATAATCTGCTCAATCTGCAAAATCTGCGTGAAACAAAAATTAAGCATTACACCATTTTAACCTAAAATGAGTAAAAATCTGTGAAAATCCGTTTAATCTGTGGCAGAAAAAAAATAAAAATGACAACACTAAACGACTTACATTCGATTTCATCAACGTTTTCGAATACAGATAAAATGCCGGTTCTGTTTTTAGGACACGGCAGCCCAATGAATGCTATTGAAGAAAATCAGTTTGTGACTGGTTTTCGTAATTTGGCAAAAACACTACCACAGCCCAATGCTATTTTATGCGTTTCGGCGCATTGGTTTACCAAAGGAACAAAAGTAACGGCAATGGAAATGCCAAGAACCATTCACGATTTTGGAGGTTTTCCGCAAGCGCTTTTTGATGTTCAGTACCCAGCAAAAGGAAGCCCAGAATTGGCGGTTGAAACGCAAAAGATTTTAGATCCTGTAATGGTTGAACTAGATGAACATTGGGGATTGGATCACGGCGCTTGGAGTGTCATTAAACATTTGTATCCAAATGCAGATGTTCCTGTAATTCAGTTAAGCATCGATTATACCAAATCGGGACAATATCATTTTGAATTGGCTCAAAAACTGCAAGCGCTTCGTTACAAAGGCGTTTTGATTATCGGAAGCGGCAATATTGTACATAATCTTAGAATGGTCGATTTTAGAAATTTTGATAAAGACAATTATGGTTACGATTGGGCAATTGAAGCGCGAGAAACCGTAAATAATTATTTACTAGATGGAAATTTTCAGCCTCTAATTGATTTTGAAAAACTAAACAAAGCCATTCAGCTCGCAGTTCCAACACCAGAACATTACCTTCCGTTATTGTATACTTTAGGTCTCAAAGATAAAACTGATGATTTAACTCTGTTTAATGATAAATTACTGGCAGGTTCTCTTAGTATGACTTCAGTAAAATTGATGTAATAGTCTTCGGAAATCTCTGCGAAAAACCTTGCTTTATAATTCTATCACGGAGTTACGCAGATATTCACGAAGGAATTATTTTTCTTTTTTCAAATTATAAGCATATAGATAACCGTCAGCACTTCCGTAAAAAATAACATTATTGCTTATAAATGGAGAAGAAAGAATAGGTCCCAATTTGTAAAATTCATTCATCACTCGTTGATTTTCTGCATAAATAGACAAATCGGTTGCTTTAGCTGCGTGGCTAAAATCCAAAAGATCATTATTTAGAATTGTTTTGGCGTACTTGTTTCTATTTTCTGTTGGAGTAACCTGAAATTCTTTTTTAGATAGTAAATTTAAACTAAAGAAATTTCCAGAAAAATCTCCAAAATAAGCAGTATTTCCTGCAATTGCAGGTGAAGAATAAATATATCCATTTCCTTTAAAACGGTATTTTTCTTCTCCAGTTTTTGCATCCAATGCCAGTAAGGCATAAGTATCTGAAGTCCCAACATAAACGGTATTATCTTTAATAACAGCCGTACTCAAAATCCAAGAGTTTTCAGCGTTATATTTCCATATTACTTTTCCCGTTTTAGAATCAAGTGCAAACAAGTAAGGATCTCTTGCTCCAAAATAGACAATACCGTCAGAGATAGCTGCAGAAGCTTGAATTCCAGTGAATCCTGTTTTGATTTCAGTAGAAAACTTCCATTTTTCCTTTCCTGTTTTACAGTCCAAAGCATAAAAATTACCATCCCATCCGCCAAAATAAACTGTGCTTTTTTCTAAAATAGGAGTGCTGTGTATAGCAACTTTTATAGGAAAACTCCATTTTAAAGCTCCTTTTTTTGCATCTACGGCATACAGATTTCCGTCACTGCTTCCAAAAATTACTAATGCAGTTTTAGGATCTAAATAAACAACAGGTGTTGAGAGATAGAAATCCCATAAGTCAGCCATTAATAAATCGCTTGGTTTCATGCCCCACATTCCAACTTCGCTGTACCAATATTCGCCTTTTGTTTTAAAACGCCAAATCTCTTTTCCGGTTTTAGCATTTACAGCATAATAATGGCCATCAAAACTTCCGAAATACACAATGTCATTATAAATACTCGCAGAACTGTGAACAGCTCCATTAGTTTTAAATTTCCATTTTAAGTTTCCAGATTTTTCATCGATAGCATAAAAATAACCATCTTCACTTCCAATATATACGATTCCGTTTTGTACAATTGGAGAAGAAAAGATTTTTCCCTCTGTTTTAAATTTCCATTTTAAATCAGCCAATGGTTGATAACCTTTTCCGTCAAAAATTCGATTTGTAAATGCATTGAAGGTTTTATTCTGAGAAAAAGCATTGGAAGTAAAAATTAAAAAGAAATAGAGCAGGATAGAAGTAACGATTCTTTTCATGGTTTTTTTTGTATAAAAATAAAAATATTCTAAGAAATTAAATAACAATGCTTTAGTGAAAATGTTATAAAAATATTTTCAGAAAGTTCTTTTTGAATAGTGTATTTGTTTTTATATGAAAATAGTGAAAGAACTCGTTAAAGTTTTCCAATTGTTTCCATTTATGTGATATTGGTCTAAAAGTTTATTATCTACACAATTTGTTAAAAAAATAAATTTGAAGAGACAGTAAAATGTTTTATATAATTTTGTTTATTTTTGTGTAAGTAATTGTTTGTCAGTTGATTATTTTGTTTTTTGTCTTCTTTTTAAGTAGTTTTTTAAATGCCTTTTGTGATTAACTGGTGATAATTTAAAAAATGATAGAAGATGTTTACAAATTAAGTAAAAGTGCGGCATCAGCACTATAATCACTGATAAAACTAAGATGAATCCAAACAAAGCATTATGGGAAAAAGGCGATTTTACACGCGTTGCAGAATCTATGAGAGAAAGCGGTGCGGAATTGGTTGCCAAAATTGGAATAAAAGAAAATAGTGACGTTTTAGATCTCGGTTGTGGCGATGGTACAACCGCAATACCTTCGGCAAAATTAGGAGCCAATGTTTTAGGTGTTGATATAGCAAGAAATTTAGTTGAAGCTGGTAATCTTAGGGCAAAAAAAGAAGGATTGGATAATATTGTATTTAAAGAAGGTGACGCAACCGATTTGAATGAACTGAAAAATCAATCGTACGATGTTACGATGAGCATTTTTGGAGCTATGTTTGCTCCAAAACCTTTTGATGTTGCTCAAGAAATGGTTCGTGTCACAAGATCTGGAGGTAAAGTTATTATGGGTAATTGGATACCGGGAGATCCAACGTTGATTGCGCAAATCTTGAAAATTAGTGCTGAATTTACACCTCCTCCTCCTGAGGGTTTTGTAAGTCCAATGCTTTGGGGTATTGAAGATAACGTAATCGACAGATTCACTAATGCTGGTGTTCCTAAAGAAAATATTTCCTTTGAGAGAGATACCTTTACATTTAAAGCAGCATTCCCACCTTCGGAGTGGCTAAATCGATTAAAAACTTATTATGGTCCAACTATGAATGCTTTTGAAGCTGCTGAACAAAATGGGAAAACTTCGGATTTATATGCTAAACTTGAAGAATTAGTTAATAGCCAAAACCAAAGTAATGATAAAAATTCTACATTAATTCCTGCAACTTATCTGCGTGTTACAGTTTCGGTTTAATTTTTTATCGTGATAAATAAGACAAGAAAGTTGTTGGTAATAATCAATGTATTGTTTGCTAGTAGACGGAAAATACTTGAACATGATTTTGTCTTTTACAGAAATAGAAAAATAGAAAATTTAAAAGTAATTTTTGCATATTTGCAAACACTTAAAATCGGTAAAAATTAAATTACTAAATTTTGAGTTTTTTAAACTCAGTAAAATATAAGAATGAAAATAATAGCGGTAATTCCGGCCAGATATGCTTCAACACGTTTTCCAGCAAAACTAATGCAGGATCTTGGACGCAAAACAGTAATTTTAAGAACCTATGAAGCGGCTGTTTCTACAAAACTATTCGATGATGTTTTTGTAGTGACTGATTCTGATTTGATTTTTGATGAAATTGTGTCTAATGGCGGAAAAGCGATTATGAGCATCAAAGAACATGAATCTGGAAGCGATCGAATTGCTGAAGCTATTGCCGATCTTGATGTTGATATTGTAGTAAATGTGCAGGGTGATGAACCTTTTACAGAAGCAGAGCCTTTGGCGCAAGTTTTATCTGTTTTTAAAAACGATCCAGATAGAAAAGTTGATTTGGCTTCGTTAATGCGTGAAATCACAGATGAAGACGAAATCAATAATCCAAATAATGTGAAAGTTGTGGTAGATCAATCGCAGTTTGCATTGTATTTTTCACGTTCTGTAATTCCATATCCGAGAGAAAAAAATGTTGGAGTACGATATTTTCAACATATCGGAATTTATGCTTTCAGAAAACAGGCTTTATTAGACTTTTACAGCCTTCCAATGAAATCTTTAGAAGCTTCTGAGAAGTTAGAGCAGTTACGTTATTTAGAATTCGGAAAACGTATTAAAATGGTTGAAACCACTCACGTTGGAATTGGGATTGATACGGCTGAAGATTTAGAAAGAGCGAGGGCGATGTTGAAAGATCTTTAATTACTTATAGTTTGAACGCGGATTAAATAGATTCGCTTTCGCGAAAGCGCGGATTTAACGGATTTTTTTATATTCGCAAACTTGTGATCCTTCGTTCCTCAGGACGACAAAACAAAAAACGCTCCAAAATCTTGGAGCGTTTTTTAATATCTAAAATATTCTAAATTACTGGTATAAAGCTGGATATTTTGAAGGGTTAACTTCGTGCATCATATCGTAGATTTTCTCGTAAATATCTTCTGCAGAAGGTTTAGAGAAATAATCACCATCAGTTCCGTATGCAGGTCTGTGGGCTTTAGCAGCTAAAGTTTGAGGTTTACTGTCTAAATGTTTGTAAGCATCTTGCTCTTCTAAAATCTGCTGTAAAATAAATGCTGAAGCTCCTCCAGGAACGTCTTCGTCAATTACTAAAAGACGGTTTGTTTTTGCAATACTTTTTACAATGTCTTTGTTAACATCAAACGGAAGTAAAGATTGAATATCGATCACTTCGCAATCAATTCCTTTTTCGGCTAATTCATTAGCCGCTTGCATCACCAATCTTAAAGTTGAGCCGTAAGAAACTAAAGTAATATCAGAACCGTCTCTTAAAGTTTCCACAACTCCAATTGGTGTTTTGAATTCACCAAAATTCAAAGGAGTTTTTTCTTTTAAGCGGTATCCATTCAAACATTCGATAACCAAAGCAGGTTCGTCACATTCTAACAAAGTGTTATAAAAACCAGCCGCTTGTGTCATATCTCTTGGGACCAAAACATGGATTCCGCGAATTGCATTGATAATCATTCCCATTGGAGAACCAGAATGCCAGATTCCTTCCAAACGGTGTCCACGTGTTCTAATGATTAATGGAGCTTTCTGTTTTCCAACAGTTCTATATTGCAATGTAGCTAAGTCGTCACTCATGATCTGAATAGCGTACAATAAATAATCTAAATACTGAATTTCAGCAATTGGACGTAATCCTCTTAATGCCATTCCGATTCCTTGACCGATAATAGTCGCTTCACGAATTCCGACATCGGCAACACGAAGTTCTCCGTATTTTTCCTGCATTCCTTCCAAACCTTGATTAACGTCTCCGATGTTTCCAACATCTTCACCGAAAATTAAAGTTTCAGGATATTTTGCAAATAATGCATCAAAGTTATCACGAAGAATCATTCTTCCATCTAAATCTGGTTTTGCATTTTCAGCATATTTAGGAAGAACTTTTTGTACAGAATATACATTTTGTTGGGACTCAGAATGTAAATTACTGCTGAATTTTTCCTGTGTTTCGGCTAAGAATCCTGTAATCCAATTAGATAAAAGGACTTTACTGTTTGGCACTTCAATAAAACGAAGAATCTTTCTTGCATAAACTAATAATTCCTTTTTTAGAGGTGCTTTAATTACAGCTAATTCAGAAATTAATTTTTTGATTCTTTCTTTATGATTAATGCTTGCCTCAGCAATTTGCTCTAATAAAGCTAAAAGATTCTTTTGTTCGTCAATAATTGGATTAATGAAGTTATTCCACGCTTCTTTTTTAGCTTCTAAAACTTCTTTCTTTAATTCGAAATCAAGTTCTGCCAATTCTTCAGGAGAAGCAATATTAATTGCAATCATCCATAAGCGCATTTGGCGGATACAGTCAAAATCTCTTTCCCAAGCCAATCTTTCTGTACTTTTGTAACGTTCGTGAGAACCAGAAGTAGAGTGACCTTGCGGTTGTGTTAATTCGTTTACATGAATTAAAACAGGAATATGTTCTTCTCGCGCAATTGCACCAGCTCTTTCGTAAGTAGAAACCAGTTCAGCATAATCCCAGCCTTTAACTCTAAAGATTTCATAACCTTTAGAATCTTCATCGCGCTGATATCCTTTTAAAATTTCAGAAATATTTTCTTTAGTAGTCTGATGTTTAGCATGAACCGAAATTCCGTATTCATCATCCCAAACGCTCATTACCATCGGAACCTGTAGAACTCCCGCAGCGTTTATAGTTTCAAAAAATAAACCTTCAGAAGTACTTGCGTTACCAATAGTTCCCCAAGCTACCTCATTTCCATTAACCGTAAATTTATCTTTGATAGTAATTCCGTCAACGTTTCTGTATATTTTTGAAGCCTGTGCTAATCCTAATAATCTTGGCATCTGGCCAGCAGTTGGAGATATATCTGAACTTGAGTTTTTTTGTTTTGTTAAATCTTTCCAAGAACCGTCTTCGTTTAAACTGTGCGTTACAAAGTGTCCGCCCATTTGTCTTCCCGCAGACATTGGATCAAAAGCTAAATCGGTATGACCATATAAACCAGCGAAAAATTGCTTAGCATCCAATTCGCCAATAGCCATCATAAAAGTTTGATCGCGATAGTATCCAGAACGGAAGTCTCCATTCTTAAAAGCTTTAGCCATTGCCAGCTGCGGCACTTCTTTTCCGTCTCCGAAAATACCAAATTTAGCCTTTCCAGTTAATACTTCTTTTCGACCTAAAAGACTACATTCACGGCTTGTTACCGCAATTCTATAGTCATTCAATACCTCAGTTTTGAAATCTTCAAATGTCAGTGTAGTATTGCTTTTTTCTTTTATCATAATCTTGCAGGGTCATGTTGTTTATGTCGCGAAATTACTTAAAAACAATCAATAATCATAATTCTTTGAACTAAATATAATTTAATTATTTGTATTCAAAACTAGAAACTACGTACTTTATTTATGTAATTTTTATGTTAAATTTAATTTAATTGATAATTTCGCAACTTTTTGTTTAAATTTTGTTTGATTAAAACCATTTTCGAGTAAAAAGTGTGACTAACGTTTTAGGCGAAAAAGTGATTATAAATCGTATTTTTTCATTGTATTTTGGCTGTGATATTTCCCATCCGTTATTTGAATAAACAGGAAAATAGAGTTCAAAGTAGTCAGGAACAAGGTTTAAGCGTACTCCAGAATCGTAAGCAAAGAACTCACTTTGATGTTTGTTTTTCAAAAAACCAATGTCACCATAAAGTTCTACCCAGTTCCATACTGCATAACTCCCATTTAGAGTTGCCATCCACTGATTGGCATAAGAAGGTTCTAATTGTGATTTGAAACCTCCCTCGGCAATGACGTATTGCTGGCTGAAAAATCCTGTGCTTTCTGATCTTCCAAATAAATTATAATCAAATAAATAATCTGTTGGACGGTCTAAACCAAAACTAAAATAATCTGAGTTTGTTGTGTTATACACGAAACTTCCTGCGTATAATCTTAAATTTAGTTTTTTGTTGTTTTCGAATAATCTTCTGTATTCTACTTCTCCCGAAACTTTTCCGAATTCTCCAGAAAACTGTAAATCGGTCATAAAACTAAAATGATCAATTAATTCGGTTTTGGTGTTAGAATAGCGGGCATTAAAAACAGAATAGTTGGGTTCTGAATTATCTGTAATATAATCGCTCGCTTCACGGTTTACGATAACCTGTCGGAACATAAACATTTGCTTTCTATTGTCTCTGAAATCTTTTTCGCGAATGCGAAACACTACCATTGGGTTTAATCTCAAATAAGTAGCATCTGGCGCATAATGAAAATAATTCTGGCTAATAGAATATCGAACATTATATAAGGTGCTGTTTCTATAATATTGATTCCATGAAAAAGCTGATGAACCGGAAATTGTACCTGCTTTTATAGAATAAGCCGGATTAATGTCAAAATTAAAAGGCTTATCTAAAATGGTTTTATTATGAAAACGAACTCCAGGTGTAAAGCCATCATAGTAATTATAATTTAATGTTGGAATGTATAATATCTGATTGTAATCTGGATCTTCTAAATCTTTAGCGAAATTAAACTTTATAGGACGGTTGAGCGAAACATGTTTTAGAGATCTCCAGTTGTTTCGTTGGTTATATTCTGGAACTTCGTTATTATAATTGATGACGATTTTGTCAGCATTTTTTCGACTGAACTCATAAACAGAGTCTTTTTTAGTAGGCTCAATCCATTCTTTAAATACGACTTCTTTCTTTTTAATTCCGTAAATCGGAATAGGGGCGTAGATTCCAGTTTTATTTTTAACCGAAAATGTAACGCTGTCTGCGGTTCTCGAAACATTCGAAAATTTATAATCGATAATATTTCTCGAATCGATTATAGTTTCAAAGAACCAATCGATATTTTTTGGACTTTTTTGAGTTAGTATTTTTTCAAAATCATAACGATTTGATTGCCCAAATTGGTTGAGGGTGTAAAACTCTTTTACACTTTTAGGAACAATATCATGATTAAGATAATCGTCTAAATAGCTTAAACTTAATCCGGCGCGATATTTACTTGCAATCTGTTCGTTAAATTTTATCAACGTATTTTTTGGATCGCCAAGAGGTTGATCCAAGTTTTTGCGCGCCATCAGCATATAATAATAGCTATATTGCTCATTAAAAGTTAAATTGGTGATGTTGTAACTTTTAAAAAGTTTCATATCCGAAAGCCTCCCAAGCATTTTTTCATCCTGATGATGTTCTTCCATATATTTCATCATCGTGTAAATCTGGATTGCATCATAGACCCAATTGTCTTTTCTCGGATCTAAACGTAGACTGTTTTTGAGATAATTATTTAAAAAAGTCTTTAAAAATTGAATCTCAAAAATAAAATCGTCTTCAAATGGACTAATAAACGATGGCAGCTGGTTTAAACCATAAAATGGATTTCTGTCATAATCTATTTGAGAAACGGTAATTCTTTCATGCGGATATTTACCAATAAGTTTTTCAGCATAAGAAACTACGCGATTAATAATAATGGCCTTTTGAAATTCGTCTATTTTTTTGTTCTTTAAATTCGTAACAACCTGCAAAGAACCATTGTCGTAGGTTCTAAAACTGTTTTTCTTTTCAATGTAAAGACTTAGATCGTTTCTGTTTCTTCCCGAAAAATAATAAATGCTGTAGCTTTGATTGGTAGAATCTTTAGAAACAGGGTTTAAATCGCTGGTAATAGAATACTGATTTGGAACTTTAATTTCAACTTCATAATCACTCATTACATTTGCAATATCATCCAGATTGAAATTGTTATACTTTACAAAAAAGCCATTTTCATAACGGGCAGGGCTTAAAAACCAATTTTTTAACGCCATGCCTCCATTTTGATCGAACCCAAAATGGGTAAACTTATCATTCGGGATTTTTACAATGTAATTGAGGTGTAAATCGATTTTTTCGTTTGGAAGAAGTTTGCGATTCAATCGAACGGTAATATAATCAGGATCTTTGGCGCTTCTTTCCCATTCCAGAGCCGAAAAATTGGTTTCTGTCAGATTTATAATAGTAGTTTTTCCTCTATCTGCGGCTTTGGCCAAATGAAAACCTCTGTAAAACTCATCAGAAAAGCGCCTTGCCAAAGGCGTATTTTTGTCTGCAAAAGCATTATTCCAATCATTCAAAACAATCGAAACCAAAGTGTCGTTTGTGTTATTATGGTATGTAATATCCTGTTTTATATTCAGAGTTTTAAGCTGAAGATTTACCGCCACTTCCATCTTAGATTGATGCTGCGCGGTTAGTTTTGTCGAAAGTGATAAAACTAAAATGAGGCAAATAATTTTATAAAGTGCTTTCAAATAGTGGCTTAAAAATTATCAGATATACTTGTGTTAAGGACATGTTGAAGTTACGTATTTTTGTAAAAATAGTATAAAAAAAGCTGTTTAAAAAAACAGCTTTCAATTTTTGTGCATTTGCAGTATATTTTAACCATATAAGTGGTATAAGTTCATTTAAAAGAATCGCTTTGAACCGTTGCGTTTAAATTTGCTTAGAGCACTTTGCATGGCTCGAAAATTAGAAATTCGGACTTAAATCGTACTTTTTATAGAATTTATCTAATGCCTCAACAACTTCGTCTTCTGTGTCTACGATTTTAAATAAATTCAAATCTTCAGGACTTACCGTATGCATTTTTTCAACCAAAACAGTTTTAACCCATTCAATCAAACCAGACCAGAATTCAACTCCAACCAAAATAATTGGGAATTTTCCAATTTTCTTAGTCTGAATCAAAGTGATTGCTTCAAACATTTCATCTAAAGTTCCAAAACCTCCTGGCATCACCACAAACCCTTGCGAATACTTTACGAACATTACTTTTCTCACAAAGAAATAGTCGAAATTCAAGTTTTTGTCATGATCAATATACGGATTAAAATGCTGCTCAAACGGAAGCTCGATATTTAAACCAACCGAAGTTCCTCCGCCCAAATGTGCGCCTTTATTTCCAGCTTCCATAATTCCGGGACCACCTCCTGTAATCACACCGTAACCTGCTTTACTGATTTTATAAGCAATTTTTTCTGCCAATTGATAGTACTTATCCTCTGGTTTTGTTCTCGCCGATCCAAAAATAGAAACACAAGGTCCAATACGTCCCATAGCTTCGTAACCATTTACAAACTCAGACATAATTTTAAAAATTGCCCAGCTGTCATTGGTTTTAATTTCATTCCACGTTCTTTGTTTCAAACGATCCTGAATTACTTTATCTTCATCATTATCAAAATCTTCTAATCTCATTTTAGGTATTTTAATTTATTATTTTATTTATGTTTTTTGCCCCTTTTTGTCATCCTGAGCGTAGTCGAAGGAAGGAGCTGATTCCTGCTGTCCGCTATATCTTTTGTGGCGAACCCCGCCACAAAAGGATGCCGCTCCCATCAGGGCTAGGGCAGTCGGTTTCAAATAAACATTAAGTTTAATAGAAACATGTTTTCATTAAAAAGCTTGAATTTTTCAAAAAAAGCGGACACTAAATTAACGCTTTTTTCTAGAATTGTTATAAAAAATAGGAATTATAATCCAAAAGTAATGTTGAGATAATAATCAAATAAAGGTTTTTGATTCATTATCAGAGATATAGTTCGTAAAAATCTATTGTGGTTAAAATGAAATCTTTGTCAAAGTCTTAAACTTTGACAAAGATTTGTTTTCTTATTCTAACTCTTTCTTCAAAAACTTAGCCGTATAACTCTTTTTGTTCTGAGCCACTTCTTCTGGAGTTCCTTTGGCAACCAATTGTCCACCACCTTTTCCGCCTTCTGGACCTATATCAATGATATAATCGGCAAGTTTGATAACATCCATATTATGTTCAATAACTAGGATCGTATTTCCTTTATCAACCAATTTATTGATTACTTCCATCAAAACGCGAATGTCTTCAAAGTGTAATCCTGTTGTTGGCTCATCTAGAATGTAAAATGTATTTCCAGTGTCTTTTTTAGATAATTCTCCTGCTAGTTTTATACGCTGGGCTTCACCACCCGAAAGCGTTGTGCTTTGCTGACCAAGGGTAATGTAACCTAAACCAACATCTTGAATGGTTTTGATTTTTCTATAAATCTTCGGAATGTTTTCAAAAAACGGAACCGCTTCATCAACCGTCATATCCAAAACATCAGAAATAGATTTTCCTTTGTATCTAATTTCTAAAGTTTCTCTATTGAAACGTTTTCCTTGGCAAGTTTCGCATTCTACATAAACGTCTGGTAAAAAGTTCATTTCGATAGTTCTTACACCAGAACCTTCGCAGGTTTCGCAACGTCCTCCTTTTACATTAAAGCTGAAACGACCCGCTTTGTATCCACGAATCATACTTTCAGAAGTCATAGTAAACAAGTTTCTAATTTCAGTGAAAACCTCTGTGTACGTCGCAGGATTCGAACGTGGCGTTCTTCCAATCGGACTTTGGTCAATATCAATTACTTTGTCAATATGTTCTAAACCTTCAATCTTTTTATAAGGTTGCGGTTTTTTAACGCCATTAAAATAATACGCATTTAAAATTGGATAAAGCGTCTCATTAATCAAAGTAGATTTTCCACTTCCAGAAACTCCTGTAACACAGGTTAATTGCCCTAACGGAATTTCAATCGAAACGTTTTTAAGGTTATTTCCTGTTGCTCCGGTCAGTTTTAAGAATTTACCATTTCCTTTTCTTCTTTTCTTCGGAATATCAAATTTCATTTTGCCATTCAAATATTGAGCGGTAATAGTGTCTGAAGCTAAAGTTTCTTTTGGAGTTCCTATACTAATAATTTCTCCTCCGTATTTTCCAGCTTTTGGGCCAATATCAATTACATAATCAGCCGTTTCGATCATGTCTTTATCATGTTCAACCACAATAACTGAGTTTCCGATATCGCGTAATTGTTCTAATGACTGAATCAATTTCTCATTATCTCTTTGGTGCAAACCAATACTTGGTTCATCCAAAATATATAGAACTCCAACCAGTTGAGAACCAATTTGCGTTGCCAGACGAATACGCTGTGCTTCACCACCAGAAAGTGATTTGGAGCTTCGGCTTAAAGCCAGATAATTCAAACCAACATTCATCAAGAAGTTCAAACGGTCTTTGATTTCTTTTACAACCTCAGAAGCAATTAAAAGCTGTTTATCAGTTAAATGGCTATTCAAATCTTTAAACCAAGCTGTTAAATCTGAAATATCCATATCACACAATTCGGTGATATTTTTTTCATTTACTCTAAAAAATAAAGCTTCTTTTTTAAGACGCGAACCGTCACAAACAGGACAGTTTATTTCGTCCATAAAATCTTTTGCCCAGCGTTTTATGCTAGTTGTGGCACTTTCGTCATATTGGTTTTTGATGAAATTAGAAATCCCTTCAAAATCAATTTTATATTCTCTTGTTACGCCAAGATCTTTTGAATTGATGGAGAATTTATCTTTTCCGCCATACAAAATCATTTGCATTGCATCTTCTGGAATTTTCTCAATCGGATCAGTTATTTTAAATCCGAATTTTTCTCCAATCGTTTCCAATTGTTTGAAAATCCATGAAGATTTATATTCGCCAAGCGGAGCAAAACCACCAGCTTTTATAGATAATTTCGGATTTGGAATAATCTTTTTAACATTGATTTCGTGTACAGTTCCTAATCCGTTGCAATGCGGACAAGCTCCTTTTGGAGAGTTAAACGAAAATAAATTCGGTTCTGGATTCTGATAAGATATTCCAGTTGAAGGACACATTAAGTTACGGCTGAAATAGCGCACTTCATTAGAATCTTGATCTAAAATCATCAAAACATCTTCACCGTGATGCATAGCTGTATTAATGCTTTCAGATAATCTTTTTTGCGTATCAGGATTATCTTCGATAACCATTCTGTCTACAACAATCTCGATATCGTGCGTTTTGTAACGATCTAATTTCATTCCGGCAACCAAATCTTGAACTTCGCCGTTTACACGAACTTTCAAAAATCCTTGTTTGGTAATCTGCTGGAATAATTCCGCATAATGTCCTTTTCTGGCTTTAATAACTGGAGCTAGAATATTAATTCGTTTTCCGTTATAATCCTGAATAATCAGATCTTTAATCTGCTCATCAGAATACGAAACCATTTTTTCGCCAGTGTTATAACTGTAGGCATCTGCGCCACGTGCGTATAAAAGCCTTAGGAAATCATAAATTTCGGTAATAGTTCCAACTGTAGAACGCGGACTTTTACTGGTTGTTTTTTGTTCAATCGCAATTACAGGAGAAAGTCCGTCGATTTTATCAACATCCGGGCGTTCTAATCCGCCAAGGAATTGTCTGGCATAAGCAGAAAACGTTTCTACATAACGACGCTGGCCTTCAGCATAAATAGTATCAAATGCCAAAGAAGATTTTCCCGAACCTGATAAACCGGTAATTACAACCAGTTTTTCACGCGGAATAGATATATCGATATTTTTTAGATTGTGAACTCTTGCACCAAGAACTTCAATAGTATTGTCTTTATCTAACATAATTTTGAGCAAAACGCAAAGTTACCACTTTGATTTGTTCTTTTAGTGCTCGATAGCAAAACTTTATGTTACAATTAGTAACAAAATAAAGGTGATTTCTTGTAGCTTTATTTTTTGCAGGCGAACTTCTTAATATCGGATAATAAAAATTTTTAACGTATCCGATATTAAGCTTATTCAATTGTCATAGAACGAAGTTTTGTTCTGTAAGCTTCAAGCGCTATTGATTTAGAAATAAATCCGTGGTATTTTCCGTCTCTTAGAACTGGAAGAAAAGCAGATTTTGTAGTTTCAAATTTTCTCATTACAATTTCCATGCTGTCTAGTGTAGAAATTGTAGCAGAAGGCGCTTTCATTACATCTTTTATTAAAGTGTATTTTACGCGATAAGTATTAAAAATAATTTCTCGAATATCATTAAAATGAACAACTCCAACCAGATCTTTCTCATTGTTAACAACTGCAAAAACAACTTGGTTGGAATGCGAAATAAGATCTACTAATTTGCTTAGATTTTCATCTGGATGAACTGTTAAATAATCACATTGAATAATTGAATCAATATCTAAAGTTGATAAAATGTTTGAATCTTTGTTGCTTGTAAAGGCGTGACCTTTTTTCGCTAATCCTTTTACGTCAAGCGAATATTTTTCAAAACGTTTAGAAATGGCAAAACTAATGGAAGAAACAATCATCAGCGGAATCATTAATCCGTAACCTCCTGTAATTTCAGCAATTAAGAAGATTGCAGTTAAAGGCGCATGAAATAAACCACTCAGAATTCCAGCCATTCCGACCATAGTAAAATTACTGATAGGAAGTTTTGATAAACCTATCATTGTAACTAGCTTAGAAAAGAAATATCCTAAATATGATCCTAAGAATAGAGAAGGAGCGAAGTTTCCTCCATTTCCGCCGCTTCCTAGAGTTAATCCTGAAGCAAATACTTTAACCATCATAGTGGCGCCAATAAATAAAAGCAAGACCCACTGATTATTTCTGAAATCGGCAAATAGTGTATTATCTAATAATTGTCCAGGATCTGCATCAGATAAGGTTTTAATGCTTTCGTATCCTTCACCAAACAGTGTTGGAAATATAAAAATTAACAGTGCCAGTAAAGATGAACCGATTAAAGCTTTCTTATAAGGATTGATTTGCTGTTTGGCAAAATAATGTTCAACTCTCTGGAAATTTCTTGAGTAATAGATGGCAACCAATCCAGTTAAAACTCCCAAAATTACATAGAACGGGATATTGTGGTAATCAAAAGATTCTTGTTTTTTAAAGCTCAAAAGAATGCTTTCGTCCAAAACAATAGCAGAAACTAAAGCGCCCGTTGCCGCAGAAATCATAATAGGTGTAAAAGCAGAAATACTTACATCTACCAATAAAACCTCAATAGCAAAAAGAACACCAGCAATTGGGGCGTTAAATGCTGCTGCGATTCCAGCTGCAACTCCGCATCCAATTAACAAAGTGCGATCCTTATACTGCATTTTATAATTCTGGGCATAATTTGAACCAAATGCAGCTCCAGTAATTACGATTGGACTCTCTAAACCAGCAGAACCTCCTAAACCAACCGTTAACGAACTCGTGACAATCTGTGCATACATCTGCTTTCTCGGAATAATACTGGCTTTTTTGGCAACCGCATATAATATTTGCGAAGTCCCTTTTTGAATACTTCCATTAAGAACTTTATTTACGACAAAAACAGTTAATGTAATACCAATTATGGGCAAAATACTGTTAATGAAACTCAATTTCAGGATTCCGTTAATGTAGGTGGCAAAAGAGAATACGCTATGCGCGAAAGTTTTAAGTACAATAACTGCAAGGGAACAAGATATTCCAATAAGAACGCTTGACAAAAAAAGAAACTGCTTTGGAGTCATTAAGGATTGTGCCAAAGCAATGATGCTTTCGAGTCTTCTGAAATATTTTTTAAGCATTCTGTTTTAAAATTATCGTTCTTACAAAATTAGGTTATAATGTTAGATTAAAAAAATAAAAACTTACGACTTGTTAAAAACCAACGGCTTTATCATCGCCTCTAAAGTCAGCTCCTCCTTCTAATTTATTATCTGGCAAAACCAAAATTGCATCTACTTTTCCGATAATTGGAGTTGGTTTTTCGTTGATAATATAACTCTTAGCTTTCAGTTTGTCAATGGTTTTGGTTTCAAAAGTATTAGGCTCGAAAGTGATTAAATCGGGCAACCATTGATGATGAAAACGCGGAGCATTAACCGCTTCTTGCATGCTTAGATTGTATTCGTAGACATTTAGAATCGTCTGTAAAACCGAAGTTATAATAGTTGAGCCTCCTGGTGTTCCAACAACCATAAATAATTTCCCGTTTTTTTCTACAATTGTTGGCGTCATAGAACTTAGCATTCGTTTCTGCGGAACGATGCTGTTGGCTTCATTTCCAACTAAACCAAACATATTTGGGGAACCAGGTTTGGCACTAAAATCGTCCATTTCATTGTTTAAAAAGAAACCAAGTTCATCACAATAATATTTAGAACCATAACCGTCATTCAGCGTTGTTGTGGCAGCAATAGCATTTCCGAATTGATCTACAATTGAATAGTGAGTAGTTTCTGTACTTTCGGCATAATTCACTTTTCCTTCTTTTATTTCACTAGACAAAGTTGCTTTTTCAGGATTAAAACTTGCCATTCTTTCACGAAGGTAATTTTCATCCAATAATTCTTTCAGTGGAATTTTGACAAAATCTGGATCACCTAAAAAGTAGCTTCTGTCTGCATATGCTCTTCTTTCTGCTTCCACAATTACTTGAATGGCATCAGCCGAATTATGACCCATTTTGGCTAAATCATAAGGTTCTAGCATTTTTAAGATTTGAGCGAGACAGATCCCACCACTGCTTGGCGGAGCCATTGAAGTGATTTTTAAATTTTTATAAGTAAATTGTAAAGGTTTTCTCCATTTGGCTTCGTATTTGGCTAAATCTTGCATCGTGATAATACCGCCTTTTTCTTTAAGATAATTGACTAATATTTTTGCAGTTTCACCTTTATAAAATTCGTTTCTTCCTTTTTTCTGAATTCTTTTTAAAGTCTTCGCAAGTGCTGGATATTTGATTGTATCACTTTCTTTGTAAGCTTTTGATGCTGGAGAATCCTCTCCGTTTATTTTTAGAATGCTTTCATGATAATCTTTTAAGCTTTTTTCTTGTTTTTTGGTCACCACAACACCTCTTTCTGCTAAGGCAATTACAGGTTCAAGGATTTTGGAAATGGGCATTGTACCATATTTTTTATGTACAGCAAAAACACCAGCAATAGTTCCAGGAACGCCAATGGCAAGTGCTGTCTGAGTGCTTTTCCCTTTTATTACATTTCCTTCACTGTCTAAAAACATATCTTTTGTAGCAGCCAACGGAGCTTTTTCACGATAATCTAAAGAACCAACTTCGCCATTTGCTTTTCTATACACCATAAATCCGCCGCCGCCTATGTTTCCCGCAAACGGAAAAGCAACGGCAAGGGCTAACTCTGTCCCGACCATGGCGTCAAAAGCGTTTCCTCCATTTTTCATAATATCAGAACCAATTTTTGAAGCTTCTTCGCGAGCTGAAACTACCATTGCTTTTGTAACTACCAATCCAGTCGGATTTGGAGCTGTCTGTTGTGCATTGCCGTAGCTTATATATAAAAGGGCGATTAAAATCGTAATTTTTTTCATGTGTACTAAAATTAAATTGGCTTAAAGAGAAAGCAGTTTTTCTTTAGCTTGCGATCTCATTTCTTCAAAAAAGAGTGTAAATTCTTCTTCAAATTCATCATAAAATTCAACAAGCTCTTCGACAGCAAACTGCATTTGAGAAATGTTTTTAGACCTTCTGTCCATTTGAGTTAATATATTCTGGATTCCTTCAGTAGTACGATAGCTTAAAAGCCAGTTTCTTTCAATCATATAAGGCATTAAACCTTGTGTTTTTTCGGTTAAAATATCATAATTGTCATGTAAAGAATGATAAAAACGTTTAACAAAAAGCTCTAATTCTTCATCAGAATACTGTGCCCAGTTTTTGGCTAAGAAATGATCGTAAACAATGTCTACAATAACTCCTGCATAATGATGATACCTATCATGAAGGCGTTTGGTGCTTTTTCTAAAAATATCGTGAGAATCGGTATAAGTATCTATGAATCGATGCAGTAAAATTCCTTTTTGGACATCATCAGGAAAATACTCAAACTGCTTACCGCGAATTCCATCCGCCATAAAATTCCCGATTTTAATTAAATCATTGTCTCCAGAAAGATATATATGCGCTAAGAAATTCATTTTTTTTAAGTTTCTAAGAATCTAAACGCTGTAAAGATTCTAAGTTATTTAGTAAATGTATAAAAACTTTTTTAAATGATTTTGTTATAAAAAAACGAGATGCAAGTAGTTTCTTATAGGTTAAATTTAAAATCTTAGAAACTTAGCACCTTAGTAACTCAGTAACTTTTTTATATTTGTAAAAAAATAACCCTAACTCACAAAAATGACTCTAATAAAATCTATTTCTGGAATCCGCGGAACGATCGGAGGAAAAGTAGGAGACAATTTAACTCCTGTTGATGCAGTAAAATTTGCATCGGCTTACGGAACTTTCTTAAAAAATAATATTGCTAAAGATAAATTGACAGTTGTAATTGGCCGTGATGCTAGAATTTCTGGACCAATGATTCATAATTTAGTTGTGAATACACTTATTGGTTTAGGAATCGATGTGATTGATCTTGGACTTTCTACAACGCCAACCGTTGAAGTGGCTGTTCCTTTGGAAAAAGCTGACGGAGGAATTATTTTAACAGCATCTCATAACCCAAAACAATGGAATGCTTTAAAATTATTAAATGCAAAAGGTGAATTTTTAAGCGGTGCAGACGGAGCTAAAATTCTTGAAATTGCCGAAGCAGAAGCTTTCGATTTTTCTGATGTAGACAGTTTAGGCGAAGTTATTTCAAACGATGCTTACATGGATATTCATATTGATGAAGTTTTAAACTTGCCATTGGTTGATATTGAGGTGGTTAAAGAAGCTAAGTTTAAAGTAGTTGTTGATGGTGTAAACTCTTCTGGAGGAATTATTATTCCGAAACTTTTAAAATTAATGGGAGTTGAAGTGGTTGAATTATATTGCGAACCAAACGGACATTTCCCTCATAACCCAGAACCATTAAAAGAGCATTTAACTGATATTTCTGAGCTTGTTGTAAAAGAAAAAGCAGATTTTGGTATCGTAGTAGATCCAGATGTAGATCGTTTGGCTTTCATTAGCGAAGATGGGGAAATGTTTGGTGAAGAATATACTTTGGTTGCATGTGCAGATTATGTTTTGAGCAAAACTCCAGGAAATACAGTTTCTAATATGTCATCTTCTCGTGCTTTAAGAGATGTTACTAAAGCACACGGCGGTAGCTACGAAGCAAGTGCTGTAGGCGAAGTAAACGTAGTAGAATTGATGAAGAAAAACAATGCTGTAATCGGTGGTGAAGGAAACGGTGGAATTATCTATCCTGAATTGCACTACGGAAGAGACAGTTTAGTTGGAGTTGCCTTATTCTTAACGCATTTGGCAAACAAAAAAATGCCAGTTTCTGCTTTAAGAGCTTCTTACCCTGAGTACTACATGAGCAAAAACAAAATTGAATTGACGCCGCAAATTGATGTTGATGCGATTTTAACTCAAATGACAGAGAAATATAAAAATGAAGATATTTCGACAATTGACGGTGTAAAAATTGATTTTGCTACAGAATGGGTTCATTTAAGAAAATCGAATACTGAACCAATTATTCGTATTTATACTGAAGCTCCTTCTCAGGAAGCTGCAGATCAATTAGCGCTTCGAATTATTGATGAAATTAAAGTAATTGCTGGAATTTAAAATTTCAGTTTCTTAATAAATAAAGCCTCTTTGGATATATCTAAAGAGGCTTTTTCTATTCGGTTAATCTTTAGTTTTTAATGATTTTAATTGATTTTTTAATTTTTCCATACGAAGCATTTACAAGGTAAACGCCTTTTGGAAGTTTATCTCCGATTTTAATATCTTCATTTGTAAAATAATCGGAAGAAGAAAAACAAATAGCTCCTTTCATATCAATTATTTGGATAGATACAGGCTCTGTTGTATTCGATTTAATATGCAAAGTAGCTTGTGTTTTTACAGGATTCGGATAAATAGTAAAACTCTCTTTTTCTAGCTCATTGTCGTTAACACCAAGATTGGCAACAGCAAAATCAATGAAATTAAAATTAAAATCATTTGATTTGAATTTGATTTTTAAATACACTTCGCCTTTTGGCAATACAACGCCATTGACAATTTTGTTAGTGTATGTCTGCCAGTCACCTGTTGGAGGGAAAGTTTCATTGGCTTTTACCACAACATCATTTACTAGAATATCAAATTTTCCTGCCAATACAGGAGAAGCGACTCTAAAAGTTAAGTTGTACGTTCCCGCATTGGCAACATTCAGCATAAATTCGTTCCAGTCTCCTTCGTTGATGTAACATACATTTTGTCCCGTGTTTGAATCTAAAGTAGCCTGTAAACCAGTTCCTTTTCTTCTATAATGTTTATTGGCAATAACGCGCCCAGGAACATTTGTTTTTTTTGCTGTATAAGGAACATTGATATATTCGGTTCCTATGGGTCTTAGAATACCGCTGGTGGAACTTAATAATTGTCCTTCTAGCATATCGGTCCAAGTTGGATTTACTCTTCCCGAAAACCATGAATAACGGAAAATGTCTGGGTCATTTTCATAGCTAGTTAAAATTTGTTTCATAAAAGCTATCTTTTCATCCGCTGTCTGTATAACTCTATTTGCAAACTCAGTGATCCAAAGCGGACGATTGAATCGCTTTAAATTTCCAGTAACTCCAATTACAGATCCTGCACTAGAATCATAAGTATGAAAAGCAATATAATCTACTTTGCAGTTAGGGCATAATTGAAAAAACTGATTATGCCAGACAACAGGATCAGAAATGCCCCCATAATTATTTGGCCCGTTATAAGCAGGTGAGGCACTTATAATTTCTAGATTTTTGGCAGCAGCAATTTTTTCTATATTTACCCATGCATTAACTGCTTCTTGCGGTGTTAATCTAGCTCCGTCAGTGAAATTGGGTTCATTAAATGCTAGAAGATATTTAGCTCCAGGCTTTATTTTATTGATAAAAGTTTGAACTTCATTGTCGTTGACTTTTCCCCATGCCATTGGTACAAATTCAACTCCTAGTGATTCATAATTAGCTCTTAAATCACTATCAGGTTCTGGCGACCAATTATACCACCAAGAAAGTCCTGGTTTTAAGGCCTCCATATCGGCTTTAGAATGGTATCCGTAAGCAATTCCTCTTTTTGGACTTTGGGCAAAAACAGAAAAAAAGAGAAACGATAATAAAAATGAAAAAAATAGTTTTTTGATCATGGTTAATGATTTTTGTTTTTTTTAGATAATTAGAGAAGAGCCAAATTTAAATTGTTTCCTTTTTTTATCCATTCAAAAAAATCATTACAAAAACACATCAAATCTGATGTATAGGGCATACTTTGGTGTTTTTGGATCAGTTTTAAAAGAAAAGTCCGAAAAACAAATACTGTTTCTCGGACTTTTATGTAAAATATTTTTGAAATATTATTCAATACGATGTTTCCATCTTTTGTGTGTCCACAAATAAAATTCGGGTTCTTCAAGGATTTGTTTCTCAACTTCTTTCAGATACATTTCTGTAATTTCAAAATCTGGATATTCTTTTGGATTATCAGCAAGAGAAAGGAATGTAGCTTCGTAATATCCTCTTTTTATTTTTTTTACTTTTACCATAATTACAGCCAAATTGTATTTTTTTGCTAACATTTCTGCTCCCGTATGTACAGGAACTTCAATTCCCATGAATTTCATTGAGTGGAAAATACGATCCAATTTTGGAGACTGATCACTCGCTAAACCATAAAGACTTAAAACTCCATCACGTTGGTGCTGTGCCATTGTTGGAATTGCTTTCCTAGTTTCGATCATTTCGGTATTGTATTTAGTACGGATCTTTCGAACCAACTTGTCAAAATATGGGTTGGCCAGTTTTTTGTAGACCGCAACCCCTTGGAATCCAAGTTTAGGATTTGTCGTTAAAAGCCATTCATAACTTGCATAATGTGAAGCCACAAGAATAACACTTTTGTCTTTTTTGGCATAATCCTGAACAAGATCAATATTGGTCACTTGAAATCTCCTTTCCATTTCTTCAGGAGACATACTCATGGTTTTAATCATTTCTAAAAACATATCACACATATGCTTGTAGAATTTCTTTTCAATCTCTTTTCTTTCAGAATTGCTTAAATGTGGCAAAGTTAACGTCAAGTTTTCACGAACTACTTTTTTACGATAACCAATAACTCTGTAAACCAGAAAATATACAAAATCTGAGAACAAGTAGAATATAGGAAATGGTAATATAGAGATAAGCCAAAGTAAAGGATAGGCTAAAATATAAACAAGAAACTGCATTTAAATTTTTTTTACAAAGATAAATTAAAAATGATTAACGACTGCTATTTTGCTTTTTGCTAACTTATCTTTAAGAATGATTATATTTACAATTCTGAATTCACATTAATTATTACTTATGAATATTATTTTAATAGCGATTATCGTTGCGAACGTTGTTATTAGTTACAAAGGTTTTAATGACCTTTATTTTTTTAGAAAATACGAATTTCATGTAGGAAGCATTCGTTCAGGAGAACAGATCAGAATGTTATCTTCGGGTTTTTTGCATGTAGACATGATGCATTTGATTTTTAATATGCTGACTTTGTATTTTTTTGCTCCAGTAGTTTTAAATTGGCTTGGTAATTTTTCTTTTATTTTAGTTTATTTTGGAAGTTTAATTTTCGGAAGTCTTCTTACTATGCTATTTCATAAGAATGATTATAGTTATAGAGCAGTTGGTGCGTCTGGAGCAGTAACCGGAGTTTTATATTCTGCAATATTGCTGCAACCCGATATGATGCTCGGAATATTTTTTGTCATACCAATGCCGGCTTATATTTTTGGAATTTTGTATTTATTGTATTCAATATACGGAATGAAAGCCAAAAATGACAATATTGGGCATACAGCACACGTTGGAGGTGCTATAGGTGGCTATTTGATTACTTTGATAAAAATGCCATCATTATTTGCAGACCATACATTGATGGTAATTCTGCTTGCAATTCCGATTTTGATACTTTTTGGAATGGCAAAATTGGGAAAATTGTAAGCTTGGCATAACTTTTGGAATGCTCTTTTCAAACATTAAAATTTAACAAAAATGAAAAAACTAGTATTATTTTTAACAATCATGTTTATGACTATGTCTTACGGCCAAGAAATCAAACAAATACCTCTAATTAATGTTAATGGAGAAGGAAAAGTAAAAGTAGCACCTGATCAGGTTTGTATTTCAGCTTCGGTTGAAACAAAAGGGAATAATGCTAAAGATGTTAAAAAACAAAACGACGAAAAGATGGATGCTGTTTTAAAATTCATCAAAAAAATGAATATCCCGACAGCAGATTTTAAAACAAAACAAGTAGCTCTTAATCCGCAGTACGATTATGAGAAAAAGAAAACTTCTTATAACGCTACACAAACGGTAGAAATCGTAGTGAAAGATTTGTCTAAGTATGATGAGTTAATGGAAGGTTTGGTTCAGCAAGGAATCAATAGAATCGACAGAGTTTCTTTTGAATCTTCTAAATTAACTCAATACGAATCTGAAGCTAGAAAATTAGCGATGAAAGATGCTAAAACAAAAGCTGAAGAATACGTTTCTGTTTTAGGACAAAAAGTAGGTAAAGCGTTTACAATCTCTGATAACTCTCAAATTTACCGTCCACAGCCAATGTATATGAAAGCAATGGCAATGGATAGTATGGCTGCAGGAGCTGCAAACGAAACGTTAGCAATTGGAGAAATCGAAATTACTGCAAATGTTAGTGTAAGTTTTGTGCTAGACTAAACGTTTATAAAATATCAATATTTAAAAATCCAAATTCCAATTCTATGTTGGGATTTGGATTTTTTTTATTTTAGATTTTTTCTAAAGAATTTACACGCAGCTTGTCCTCCTGAGCAGAGTACGAAGGATCTTGTGCAAAATAATTACCGTGTGTTCTTCGGTATGTGTCCTTCGACTCCGCTCGGGAAGACATAACGAGTATTGGAATTTGGAATTTTAGGATTGGAATTTAATTCAAAATATTAGAATTTAAACAATCTTTAGCGGAAGCGTAAATCTAAATGTGCTTCCTTTTCCTTGTTCGCTTTCTACTGAGATTTCTCCTTTATGAATATTTACAAATTCTTTACAGAGTAGCAGTCCGAGGCCGCTTCCGAGTTCGTTTTCTGTGCCTTTCTGCAATACTTTTCCGTTAATTTTAAATAACTTTTCTTTGATGTAATCTGGCACTCCAATTCCGTTATCTGTAATAGAGATTTCCGCTTTCTGATTGGTTTTGATCAGTTTTAGTTTAATTTCTCCATTCTTGTCTGTAAATTTAATGGCATTGCTCAGAAGATTACGCAAAATGGTACTAATCATATTTTTATCTACTTCTGCCTCAACAAGAAAAGCCGATTCAAAAGAGATGGTTATATTTTTATTTAAAGCTACATTTTTGCTTAGTTCAATATTCTCCTCAATTAATGCATTTAGCAATATGTTTTTAGGATGAAAAGTAATCATTCCGGTTTGAACCCTTGACCATTCTAATAAATTTTCGAGCAGTTTGTATATATTTTTGTTGGAGTCATGCAATAGTTCTGATATCTCTTTTATTTCTTCACGACTGTATTGTTCTATATTTTCAAGCAAAATTTCAGAAAGAGAAACCGATGATCCTAAAGGTCCTCTTAAATCATGTGAAATAATAGAGAAAAACTGGTTTTTATCACTCAAAAGCTTTTTGATTTTATGATCCTGTCTTTCTTTTACCAAAAGCAAAAAGCCAACAATTCCGATTAAAGTCAAAAGAAACAAACAGATGCTGTAAAAACTATCGAAAGTATCATTGGAAATGATAAGATCTTGAGGGTATAAGTATCTATGGATTATTCGTATTACAATTAGAATTTCGAATCCGGTGTAGCACAAAACATAGAAAGTTTTGAAAAAGCTTTTTTCTTTTTCTATAAAATAAATAATTGTAGGCAATAAGTAGATGGCAAAAACACCGATACCGCCAATGATAACACGAGTATTCATTGAGGCATAAAAAAGTGTTGAAATATTAAAAAGCAATATAGCTACAGATGTTATGGCTATCTGAATTTGAAACTGTCTTTTTGCATGAGCTTTAATGAGTGACAGCATTGCAAGTGTTTCGAAACAGCAAGCGCCAAAAATCATAGAATTGGCAATATTGATAGAAACAAAGTCAGGGATTATATTTCGTAGAAGAGCCAATATCCATGCAAGAGTCAGTATTAATTTACCTAATCCAAACCATTTTAATATTTTTCTGTTATCACTATTGGCATACGAAAACGAAAAACTAAAAATAAGGAGGCAGGTAAAAAAATTACCCCAGAAATAAAGCAGAAAAATGGTTTTTGGATCTACTGGTAAAAGTTCAAACATTAAAAGGATTTTGCTTTTTGGAAATCGATTTTACAAATATACAAATAAAGTAAACATTCAGACCAGAGTTGGCGCTTCATGAGCCTTGTTATTGCATATTTAACAATTAGTTTTATTTAGAATCTTTACTGTTTTTCTAAATTTACATACTGTTAAATTATTGAAAAAAGGAAGCAAATAAAAAGAAAGAATTAAATTACATGTTGATTGATTTCTTAGCTTTGTAAAAAGTACCACAAAACTCTTTGTTATGCCATTAATTGAACATTCAGAATATGATTCTCCTTCGATTATTCATCGCAACAGGCATATTTCTACCATTTATGCTGCCTTGATAAAAAAGTTCGAAGTGCCTGAATATACAAGAGAAAAGCATGAATTGAATGACGGAGATTTTATCAACATCGACTATATTCTAAATGACTCAAAAAAAGCGGTTATTTTATGTCATGGCTTAGAAGGCGATTCGCGCAGAACGTATAATAACAGCTGTGCAGCTTATTTTCTACAGAAAGGTTTTTCTGTTTTTGCTTGGAACAATCGCACATGTGGTGGAGAAATGAATCGTCTTCCGAGATTGTATCATCATGGTGCAGTTGACGATCTTGATGAAGTGGTTCGGTTTGCATTGAAAAAGGGGATAGAAGATATTTATTTGATAGGATATTCGATGGGAGGCGTTCAGTTGCTTAACTATTTGGGTTGGACAAAAATTGATCAGCGTATAAAAGCGGCGGTTTCAATTTCGGTTCCTACTCATATTGCTACAAGTGCAGAAGTGCTTAAGCAAGGTTTTAATAGAGTTTATCTAAAGAATTTTACTATCGATATTAAAAAGAAATTGAAATATAAAGCAGCGCAATTTCCTGATTTTATAAACCGAGATCAAATTGCTGGTATCACTTCTTTTGATGAGGTCGATCAATATTTTACGGCACCGCTTCATGGTTATGCAAGCCGTGATGATTATTACGAACGCGTTTCTCCAGAGTTTTCTCTTAAGAATATTACAACTCCAGTTTTAATTATTAATTCGCTAGACGATCCTTTTTTGGGAGAAAGATGTTACCCAAGAATGATTGCCAAAGACAGTGCATATGTTTATCTGGAAACGCCTAAATATGGGGGGCATTGTGCTTTTCCGCTTCGTGATTCTGAATATTCTTATGCTGAGAAAAGAGCTTTTACGTTTTTTGAATCTTTCAGATCAAACAATACTTTGTTTTAGAGGATAAATTTATTCATCGCCTGAATTCTCAATTTCAGAAGGTGCTTTTTTTCTAATGCTGGTACTCAGATAAAAAAACAAACGGATCGTATGATTCATATCATATTGATATCCGGAATATTTTTGCTGATAGACATTCATATACCCAAAATCGTAACTCCATTTTGGGTTTATATTTTTTTTGATTCCGATGAAAAAGCGGTTTTGATCAAAAGTATTATAAACAACTTCTTCTCCAAAATGCAGCAGAATTTCATCTGAAAGAACCATTTGAGGCCAAGATTTTTTATCAGAAATTCGGAAAGTAAAACTCATCAGATAACGAATTCTATTGGTAAAACGCCAATCGCCGCTGGATTTATCGTTAACAATTTTTTCCTGCCAGCGCTGTTCATTTCGTAAACGCTGTAAAACGCTAACATTTCCAAATTTTGTATTTAACTGAGCCTGCTGATAAATCCTGTTTTCATCAGAAAAAGTGCTCCAGTCAGGATTTGACGGAGCAAGCCACATATGTGCATATCCTAAATTTAGTGAAATATTTGAATTTGGAATATAACTGATACCTCCTCTTATAAAATAAAAACTAGGATCAGAAACAAAATCATTCCGTCTGATATGAAAGTCACCAATCATACCCCAATGATCTGCAAATTTGGTGACCGTATTGATAGAAACCCAGGTTTGAAGCTGCTGGTTAATTTCTTTTTTTTGAGTTTGACCTAATGTGTTTAAAGAGAATAATATCATCAGGAATCTGATAAAATTGTTTTTCATATTAAATACGATAGAAATTAGTAAAAAATAAATTTCTTTTGAATCAGTCTAAGGCAATTATGGAAACAATTATAAGAGTAAAGATATTCTTTTTTAATGAGAAATTATATCGTATATTTAAGTTTTAATTTATTTTATATCAGTCTATTATGTGTTTTTGAAAAGGAATCTTTAACATCTTAAACAAATTTTTTAATCAAATGATTAAAAAATTTGTTTAAGATGTTTGTAAAAAGCGTAACTTTGCCTGTAAATAATTAAATATGAGTACTTCAGCATCTGATAAAAAAGATTCTACTACAGAAGAAAAAATAAAAGCAGCAGCTAAAACTGTTTTTTATAAAAAAGGCTTTTCAGCAACCCGAACAAGAGATATTGCTGAAGAAGCAGGTTTGAATCTTGCTTTGCTTAATTATTATTTTAGAAGCAAGGCTAAACTTTTTGAAATTATAATGTCCGAAACTTTTGCTGGTTTTATTGGCAGTATGAAAGTCATTTTGAATGATGAAAAAACTTCTTTAGAACAAAAAGTACAGATTATTGCCGAGCGATACATTGATTTTATCAGTGTTGAGCCAGAAATTCCAACCTTTATTTTAACTGAAATCCGTAATAATCCAGAAGGACTTTTAAAAAGGCTTCCGATTAAAGAAATCGTAAATGAGTCGGTTTTTATCAAACAATTTCAAGAAGCAGTTCAAAATAAGGAAATAACAGAACCTAATCCGCTTCATTTTTTGATGAATCTGTTAGGATTGGTTGTTTTCCCATTTATCGCAAAACCCATTATTATGGGAAGCAGAAATCTAGAAAAAGAACAGTTTGATGCATTAATGCAAGAACGCAAGAAGAAAATCCCGATCTGGATTAATATGATGTTTAAAGCCTAATACTAACCAGAAGTTAATTTATACTGTAATGAGAAGGAAATTATACTTTCAATATATTGGAATCTTGTCCTTTATAACAGCACAGGCACAGACCTTGACAATTGATCAAAGTTATCAGTTGGCTGTTGAGAATTATCCTTTAATAAAACAATATGAACTCATTGAAAAAAGCAAAGAATATACTTTGAGTAATGCCAATAAGGCTTATCTGCCTCAAATAAGTCTAACCGCAATTGAAGGATACGTTTTTGGAGATTTTCCAACTTTGGGAAGTTCAGGAAGCGACAGCAAATTTAAATTTATTGGTCTCGGACAAGTCAATCAGACGATTTGGGATGGAGGAGCTACCAAAACACAGAAAAAGATTATTGAGGCATCTTCAAACACAGATAAGGCTTCTGTAGAAGTTTCGCTTTACGATTTACGTTCTCGGGTAAATCAGCTTTATTTTGGCATATTGCTTATTGACGAACAATTGAAACAGCTTCAAATTCAAAATGCCATTATTGCCAATAATATTGATAAGGTTAAAAAACTTCACGAAAATGGTTTAGCCTACAAAACGGATGTTGATGAAATGAAAGCTGAACAACTTAATCTTAGCAGACAGAAAAAAGACTTTGAGTATACTAAAGCAGGTTACCAAACGATGCTTTCTTATTTGATTGGTAAAAACATCAGTCAGGAAAAATTTGGTAAACCTTTTAATTCTTCTATTCTCGACACCATTATTAAACGTCCCGAACAACAGCTTTTTGCTAGTCAGCGGAATCTGGTAAATGCACAGTCCGAAATGCAGAAAGTCAGCCTTATGCCTAAAGTTGGATTACTTGGCGCAGGGGTAGTTTTGGCACCGGGAATTAATTTAGGAACTAATAAAATTTCTACCGTTGGAGTTGCCGGAGTTAGTGTTGGATGGGATATAAAGGGATTATATAAAAATTCAAACGAAAAACAGCTGACACAGCAGAATTTGAAAAAAATAGAAGTTCAGGAAGAGACATTTTTATTTAATACTAGATTTCAGATGAATCAAAAAACGGCTGATATTGAACGACAGAAAGCCATTTTAAAAGACGATGATGAAATTGTAAAACTTCGTCAGACTATTCGTGAAGGATATCAGCTGAAATACGACACTGGAGCTGGCCCGCTAATCGATTTACTAAATGCAACCGAAAAAGAAGGAAATGCACGTGCAGAAAAAGCATTACACGAAATTCAATTGCTTATGGCAGAATACGAGTATCAAACAATCAAAGGAAATTAATACTATACACTATGAAAAAGATAAAGCTTTTATATTTTCTTATTCCAGCAATATTCATGTTTTCATGCAATAATAAAGAAAATGATTTTGATGCTTCAGGATCTTTTGAAGCTGTTGAAACCATTCTGTCAGCAGAAGCAAACGGTCAGATTTTGAAATTGAATGTAGAAGAAGGCCAGCAATTAGAAGTAGGGCAAAAAGTAGGTTTTATAGACAGTACGCAGCTTGCTATAAATAAAATGCAATTGCGCCAGAACGAAAAAGCGATTCTAAGCGGAAAACCACAAATAGAAATTCAGACTGAAAGTTTAAAAAGACAGCTTGACAACGCCATTTTAGATCGCAATAGAACTGAAAAATTGGTAAAAGGCGGAGTAGCTTCTCAAAAACAATTGGATGATATAAATTCTAAAGTTGCTGCTTTGCAAGCTCAGATTAAGGCTCAGAAAAGTTCGTTGGAAACCACAACTGAAAATTTAACTCAGCAAGGAAATACAGTTGGAGTTCAGTTAAAAGGAATTGAAGATCAGTTGAGCAAAAGTATGATTGTTAATCCGATTAAAGGAACGGTCTTGACAAAATATGCAGAACAATATGAAATGGCAGTAATTGGAAAACCATTATATAAAATTGCCAATTTGGAAACACTCGACTTGAGAGCATATATTACGGGAACTCAATTGCCTCAAATTAAAATTGGACAGCAAGTTAAAGTGCGAATTGATCAAGGAGAAAAAAAATACAAAGAATATCAAGGAACAATTGCGTGGATTTCAAACAAATCTGAATTTTCGCCAAAAACAATTCCGACCAAAGACGAACGCGCCAACTTGGTTTATGCCATAAAAGTGCAAGTTAAAAATGATGGTTATTTGAAAATTGGAATGTATGGAGAAGTACTTTGGTCAAAATAAAACAATAGTCTATGCCTGCAGTTACATTAAAAAATATTACTAAAAAGTATGGTGATTTTGTCGCTGTAGATGAGGTGTCTTTTGAAGTACAGAAAGGAGAACTTTTTGGGTTAATTGGTCCCGATGGCGCTGGAAAAACTTCCATTTTCAGAATCTTAACGACATTGCTTCTTGCCGATGGCGGAACAGCTTCTGTTGAAGGGCATGATGTTGTAAAAGAATTTCAGGAAATTAGAAATAAAGTAGGCTATATGCCTGGGAAATTCTCCTTGTATCAGGACTTGACAGTAAAAGAAAACCTCGAGTTTTTTGCCACTATTTTCGGAACTACAATTGAAGAAAATTATGATCTGATTAAAGATATTTACGATCAGATAAAACCTTTTAACGACAGACGTGCTGGAAAACTTTCGGGAGGGATGAAACAGAAATTGGCTTTATGCTGCGCACTGATTCATAAACCTGAGATTTTATTTCTAGATGAACCCACAACTGGCGTTGATGTGGTTTCTCGAAGTGAGTTTTGGGAAATGCTGGCAAAACTTAAAAAACAAAATATCACAATTGTGGTTTCGACTCCGTACATGGATGAAGCAAAATTATGCGATAGAATTGCGCTTATTCAAAACGGAAAAATAATGAGTGTCGATGAACCGCAGGAAATTATAAACCGTTTTCCTAAAATGCTTTTTGCCGTAAAAGCAAAGAATATTTATAAGCTTTTACAAAACCTTAGAACCGAAAATGAGGTGGAGAACTGTGATGCCTTTGGAGAATTTCTTCATTTGACATTAGTCTCAGAACAACCAGATGAAGAGAAAGTAAAAGCGATTGCCCAAAAATACAATTCCGAAGATTTAGAAGTAAAAAAAATAGAACCTACAATCGAAGACAGTTTTATTCGTCTAATGCGGGAACAAGACAATTCTAGAGAACCAAAAGAAATGCTGAATGGAAAATAAAGCTATAGTTTGTAAAGACCTAACCAAACAATTTGGTGATTTCAAAGCGGTTGACAAAATTAGCTTTGAAGTGAGCGAAGGCGAAATTTTTGGATTTCTTGGAGCAAATGGTGCTGGAAAAACAACCGCTATGCGCATTCTCTGCGGACTTTCGTATCCTACTTCTGGAGAAGCCAGCGTAGCTGGATTTGATGTTTACAGACAGCAGGAAAAAATTAAAAAGAATATAGGGTATATGAGTCAGAAATTTTCGCTTTACGATAATCTGACTATTTTGGAAAATATTGAATTTTTTGCCGGAGTTTATGGCGTTTCTAGACCCGAAATTAAAGAAAGAAGCAAAGATCTGATTTTGACTTTAGGTTTAGAAAAAGAAGCCAAAAAATTGGTTGGAGGATTGCCTTTGGGGTGGAAACAGAAATTGGCTTTTTCTGTTGCCGTATTTCATCGTCCAAAAATTGTTTTTCTAGACGAACCTACAGGCGGTGTAGATCCGATAACGAGACGACAGTTTTGGGAAATGATTTACCAAGCGGCAGCCGACGGAATTACGGTTTTTGTCACAACCCATTATATGGACGAAGCCGAATATTGCGACCGAATAAGCATTATGGTTGATGGACGCGTAGCTGCAATAGATTCTCCGACAGCCTTAAAAAAGCGCTTTAATGCGGTTTCTATGGATGAGGTTTTTTATGAATTGGCAAGAAATGCCCAAAGAACATCAGATTAATATGAAAAGATTACTGGCTTTTATTCGAAAAGAATTTTATCATGTTTTCAGAGATCGAAGAACTTTGCTCATTCTCTTTGGGCTTCCTGTCGCGCAGATTGTTCTGTTTGGTTTTGCGCTGAGCAGCGAAGTCAAAAATATTGGAATTGTCATTCAGGATAATTCACACGATATTCATACCGAGAAAATGATTCGAAAAATACAGTCAAGTTCTTATTTTCATGTCGAAAATCCAATCTTGAATTATACCGATATTGAGAATAGATTTAAAGACGGAAGTATAAAATGCGCTGTCATTTTCCCAACTAATTTCGGTTCTGATGTCCAGCGTCTCGGAGGCGCAAAAATTCAGGTAATTGCAGACGCATCAGATCCTAATACAGCGACGATTGTAACCAATTATTTAAACGCGATTGTTAGAGATTATCAGCAGGAATTGAATCCGACTGCGAAGTTAAACTATCAAATAATTCCAGAATTAAGACAGTTGTATAACGAAGAACAGAACGGTTCGCTTAACTTTATTCCAGGCGTGATCGCTTTGATTTTTATGATTGTGAGCACAGCGCTGACTTCTGTTTCTGTTGTGCGCGAAAAAGAATTGGGAACTATGGAAATTTTGCTGGTATCGCCTTTTAAACCCATCATGGTTTTAATCGCAAAAGCAATTCCGTATTTGGTGCTTTCTATAATCAATTTTATACTGATAATATTTCTTTCCGTTTATTTGCTTGATGTTGCAATTAAAGGAAGTTTTCTGCTTCTTTTTGCAGAAAGCATCTTGTTTATTATCACTTGTCTTTCTCTTGGTCTACTTATTTCAAATGTAACCGATTCACAACAAACGGCAATGTTGATATCCATGATGGGAATGATGCTGCCGACTTTATTGCTTACAGGATTTATGTTTCCGTTGGAGAATATGCCTTGGATATTTCAGGCTATTTCTCATTTAATTCCGTCTCATTATTATTACATCATTGTAAAAGCTGTTATGCTCAAAGGTTTGGGTTTTTCATACATCTGGAAAGAAACTCTAATATTAATAGTAATGACAGTTTTATTGCTTACAGTCTCTTTGAAAAAATTTAAAATCAGATTGTCATGAAAGTGTTGCGTTTTATATTGCAGAAAGAATTTCGCCAGATATTTCGAGACAAAACGATATTGGCAATGATGTTTTTTGTTCCAATTTTCCAGCTGATTATTTTGCCTTTGGCGGCTAATTTTGAAGTGAAAAGTGTAAATGTGGTTTATGTAGATCATGATCACAGTTCGTATTCTCAAAAACTAATTAATAAAATTGGCTCTTCGGGATATTTTCATGTTGTAGGAGCTCCAGCTTCTTATTTAGAAGGCTTGAAATTTATCGAAAGAGCAGATGCTGACTTGATTCTGGAAATTCCTTCTGGATTTGAAAGAAACTTAGTGAGAGAAGGAAGTCAGAAAGTAAATATCGCTGCAGACGCCATAAACGGAACCAAATCGAATATTGGAAATGCTTATCTCAATGTTGTGCTGGCCGATTTTAGCCATGATTTGGATATACGATTTAAACTGCCGCCACAATCGGCTTCAGTATCCCCTTCATTAATTACTTTGACAAGTACAAATTGGTACAATCCAAGGGCAGAATACAAATATTATATGGTTCCGGGTATTTTGGTTTTGCTACTCACTTTGATTGGAGGATTTATTACAGCATTGAATATTGTAAAAGAAAAAGAAATAGGCACAATCGAACAGATTAATGTAACGCCAATTCAAAAATGGCAATTTATTCTAGGCAAACTTATTCCGTTTTGGATTGTCGGAATGACTGTTTTTACAGTTGGTCTTATTGTAATGTATCTGATTTACGGAATATTTCCGCAAGGCAGTTTCTTAGTGTTATATCTTTTTGCGGGAGTTTATTTGACCGCTTTGTTAGGGTTAGGACTTTTGATTTCGACATTTGCCGATACGCAATTGCAAGCCATGTTTATTGCTTTTTTCTTCATGATGATTTTTATGCTGATGAGCGGTTTCTTTACCAGTACCGACAGCATGCCGAATTGGGCAAGAACCATTTCAGAATTTACTCCTGTAACGCATTTTATAAAAGTGGTTCGGCTTATAGTTCTAAAAGGAAGCGGTCTGCAAGAAGTTGGAAGAGAGCTTTTGTACTTGTTTATTTTTGCCATTGTACTGAATGCATTGGCAATTTATAACTATAGAAAAACAAGTTAATAGAAAGACACCGATTACGCAGATTTATATCCGCAATGAGTAACACAATGATCGCGTGGATTTATAGTTCGTGCCACAAAGATTGGTTAGTTCTTTTTGTTAAAAAAAAGCATATTATTTTGTATCACCTTGCCTTAATGATTTGTTTTGGTGTCTTATTTGTTGCAGGCACAGATTGCAAATCCGCGCTAACGGCATTTATAGTCTTTGTTTGGCTATGTTGGTTTATATTTAATCCACAAAATAGTAGAAAGAGAAGGATTTTTATGTGTCCTTTGAAATTTAAATAAACGACATTAAAAAGCTTAAATTCCACACTGATATACTTTGGCTTAATTATCGTATTTTACTTTTAAGACTTTAAAGGGTTAAAGTATTCTTGTTTAGAGTATTATCAAAAATACAATAAAAAGCATTGTGATAAAAAATATTGAAAATGATATTTTTTGATTTTAATTTGTAAGAAAAAAAACGCACGAATATTTGATGTATGTTTTTGTTTTTCAGTGTTTTATGTTTTTTTATTTACGTGTTGTTACATTGTAGTACGGGAAACCGTATTTAAATGATAATTAAAAATACTACTTTTGTTTTTTTTAACATGGAAATAATTACATCTTATGTCCCCAAATAAGTATATTTTTTTCTTTTTATTGTTTGTATCGTTATCCTATTCACAGACCAAACGTGCTGCTGTTATGGTAAATGCCAGAGCACAAAAAGATAGAATTTTAATTCGCTGGGCCGTCAATTCTCCATTAGAATGGCAAAAAGCAAATAAAAAAGGATTTATAATTACCAGAACTACCGTTTTACGTGACGGAAATGTTCTATCTAAACCAGAAAAAGTCGGTCTAACTCCAAAACCTTTAACTCCAGAACCATTAGATTCTTGGATTGATTTTGTTCAAAAAGACAATAACGCAGCTATTATTGCACAATCTATTTATGGTGAAAGTTTTGAAGTAACCGACTCCAAAGAAGGTGATTTGTCAAGAATTGTTAACATGGCAGATGAACTGGATCAGCGTTATACTTTTGCACTGTATGCTGCAGATATGAGCTTTGAGGGGGCAGTAAAAGCAGGCTGGGGTTATATAGATACTAATGTTAAACCGAATGAAGTATATGCTTATCAAATAAGCGTTTTTGAAAGTCCGCAGGTAAAAGAATCATCTTATATGATTGGCTTAAAAGACTATACTGTTCTGCCGGCTCCAACTGATTTTATTGCAGTTCCCGATGATAAAAAAGTATTGCTTTCTTGGGATTATGAAACCTTCAAAAGAATCTATACTTCGTTTATGGTAGAGAAATCTTCTGACGGAATTAATTATACACCAATATCTAATACAGCTATCGTTAATTTAAATGATAAAGACGAACATCCTTCTAAAAACATGTATTTTGTAGATACACTAAGTGTAAATGACAAGGTGTATCATTATAGATTATATGGTATAACTTCATTTGGAGAAAAAGGAGAATTAACAAAACCTATTACAGCAACTGGCGTTGCCGCTATAGTAACTCCTGCAAGGCTTGTAGACTACAATATTATAAATTCAAATGAAGTTAATCTGGAATGGGATTATCCAAAAGAATCTGAAGGTTTCATTCAAGGTTATGAAATTAATTTAGCTAATAATGATAAAGGACCTTATAAGGTTGTATCTAAACTTATTCCGTCATCTGAAAGAAAACTCAACTTCAAAGACAACCTCTATCCATCTAACTATTTTACAATTTCAGTTGTTGGAAAAAATAATCAGAGATTAACTTCTCAAAGTATGCTCGTACAGCCTGTCGATTCTATACCGCCAGCCAAACCAATAGGTCTAGAAGGAGTGATTGATAGTCTTGGAACGGTACGACTGAAATGGAAAACAAATCTAGAAAAAGATTTGCGCGGATATAGAATTTTAAAGGCAAACACCGAAGGCGAAGAATTTGTAGATATTTACCATCAATCTTTTATCGGGACAGAATACAAGGACAGCGTGAGTTTAAAAATGACCAACAGCAAAGTTTATTACAGAATTGCTGCTGAAGATATGCGTTATAATATCTCTGAGCCTTCTGATATTTTAGTGTTAGACAAACCAGATAAAATTCCGCCAGCAGCACCTATTTTTAAAGATTATGAGAATAAAGATGGCAAAGTGCATTTGAAATGGATACGAAGCTATAGTGAAGATGTTGTTGCTCATAGTTTAAGAAGAAGAGAAAAAGGTCAGGAAAAATGGCTTGAAATTAAACAGATCAATGACACTATTCAGGAATTTACAGATGATAGGGTAGAAAATAGAAAGACATATCAATACGCGATTTTAGCAAAAGATAAAAGTAATCTCTGGTCATCACTAGATCATTCAATCGTAACTGTTAACGTATTAAATTTTACTCCTGTAAAAGTTATTACATTTTTGCAGGGAACAGCAGATAGAGAAAATAAAAAAATTCTTCTTTCTTGGAATTATGTAAAAAACAAAGGCAAGGTTTTAGGCCTTAGCATTTATAAAAATGAAAAGGGTCTTCCGCCAACTTTATGGAAGGAATTAAACGGAGATGTTTTCACGTTAGAAGATAAAAGTTTAAAAATTAATAAAGAATACGAGTATCATCTGGTTCCAAATCTAGAAAACGATAGTCCAGCCAAAGCAGAAACCTTAACAGTTATTTATTAAGCCTATGAGGAAGTTTTACTTATTAATGTTTTTATTGGTTTGCGGATTAGGGTATGCTCAAACCAATTATGTTGTAAAAATCTCTAACCTTAATTATTCAATTAATGCAGGGGTTAAAAACAGTACAAGCTCTAGAATCATAATAACAGTTCGTTTTAAAGATGGAGCAAGTAGGCAACTTTATTATAGAGATATTCGTAATAATGGAGATAAGGAAGTTAACTTGGATATTGGAGCCATTGAGTATGTTTCGAAGCCAGTTTCTATAGAATGTTTCGCTTTTGTAAACTTCAGAACAGGAACAGATGCAGATGGCACAGTAAAAAAAGATGTTGACGCATTTTGTCCTAGTGGCAATTTTAGTGGAAGTTACTCTCCTAGAATGTCACCAGTAACATTTAGTTATAAAATTGAACCTAAATTTTACATTACTAGAACAGGAGACGATATTTTACCAACCCATTCCAAAAAAACAATGACTGCCACACCAGGCTATGATTCTTATTATTATAGATGGCAATATACCTTATTACCAAATGGTGATTCAACTATTTGGACAGATTTACCTCAATTTAATACTTCACCAAGCATTACCGTCGACGCTGTTGATATTCTAAATGAAAATGCGGGGTTGAATATTGGAAAAAATATTTACTTTAGAATTAAACCATGTAGCGCAACACCTGGCTTAAGCGCATCTACTTCATATTCAATACGATTGTCTGCACCAAAAGTTAATTCTCTAACACGAATCCAACCTTCTTGTAGTGATTCTGATGATGGTTCTGTACAACTTGTCTTTGATAGAAATCTGATAAAAGGTGAACAATTAAATTATACACTATTTGATGAAGTTGCCCAAACTCCTGCAGGTTATAATGGTGTTTTGGCAATAGATGCAAATAAAACGTTTACTATTAAGGATTTATCTGCTGGTACTTATACATTGCAATTGATAGGATTCAAAGACGGCTTGAATACAGATGTATCTCCTGGTTTGGATCCTGATTTATTTGCGCTTAAAACTTTTGATATTACCCGACCTGAACCTGTAGATTTTACTCTGACTCCAACTAATGTTAATTGTTTTGATGGAAAAGACGGAACGCTAACAATCAATGCCTCTGGCGGGACCAAAGAAGGATACCAATATTCATTAGATGGTGGTAGTTCTTGGATTCCTTTTACAGATCCTCAAAGTACAAAAGAAGTTTTAACAGGTTTATTTCCTGTAGTAAAACCTTCAATTGCTTACAGTATAATGGTTAAAGACAAGCATGGCTGTGAAGCAAAACAAGGTACTAATGCAAAAGTTTTGACAGAAACTATCTCAGAGCCTTTATCACCGTTAACTTTAAAATATACTTTTAAGAAAAATCCAACTTTTTTTGGAGCTGAAAATGGTATACTGGCAGCTGCAGTGTCAGGAGGAACAATAAAAGATGATAACTCTTATGACTTTGTATGGGAAAATAGCAAAGGGGATAAGTTGCCGGCTACAGGCGAATTCAATTCTGCAGATAAAACGTATACTATTACATTGGAGAATATTCCTGAAGATGAATATAAACTGACCGTAACAGATAAAAATTATAAAATCGCTTCCAGTAAAGAAGGCTGTTCTATTATTAAATCCTCTGAAAGTTTGACGCAACCCAAAAAGATAAATATAACCTTAAAAGAAACACAGTCTATTTCATGTAATACAGAAAATTCAGAAACAGACGGAGCTAAGTTTTCTGATGGAATTTTAACAGCAATTGTCACGGGGGGAATTCGATTTGAAAAAACAAAAAATGGAGGTTTACCGTATATATATACTTGGTCAAAGAAACTAGGAGATGGCTCATGGGAAGTAATGACAGAAGTTAAAGATTCAGTTGCAAGAAATCTCCCAAAAGGGACTTATGCACTAAATGTTGAGGATGCTAACAAGATAAAACAAGGAGATTACAGCACTACGGATATAATCAAAGAAATTCCAACAGAAAAAGAAATTTTTGAACCAGAAAAACTTGAACTGTCATTTGATTTTGTTAATGTGTCTTGCTATCAAGGTAATAATGGATGGTTAGCAGCGAATGTAACAGGGGGAACTCCTATTGAAAAAGATGGGATTAAGGAGTATGGGTATGTTTGGTATTTTGAGGGAAAGAAAATAGTTGGAACAAAAGAAATATCAAATTTGACAGCAGGTACTTACACTGTTGAAGTTACTGATGGAAAAGGCTGTTTTATTACTGGAAGTTTTGAAATAAAAGATCCAGATTTTCCTGTAACAATTAATTATTCAACAATTTCAACTCCTACTTTTTCAGGAGCAAGTAACGGAAAAATCGTAGCTCAGATTACGGGAGGAACGACATTTGACCCAACAAATAATAATGGCAAATTGTATAATTACGAATGGAAAAATCTTGCGGGAGACATCCAAAGTCCGTCTGCAGAAATAGTAAACGGAGTTTATACCATCACTTTAGATAATCTGCCTGCAGACTCGTATTTTTTAACAATTAAAGACAGTAATTACAATGAAGCTACAGGTCAGACGGTTAATTGCTCTGTAGTAGAATCTGAAATTAAATTGACAGAACCTGATCCTTTAAAAGTGGTTTTTGAGATCGTTCAGACTATTTCGTGTAATGCCAAAAATGAATACGGAGACAAGATAGATACAAATCCAAATGACGGGCAGCGTGACGAATCTCAGGATGGAATTTTGAAGGCGCATGTAACTGGAGGAACTGCTCTTGCATTAAACAAGAATAATGGACATCCCTATTACTTCCGTTGGAAAAAACAACAAGATGACGGGACTTGGAAAGATTTAGCTATACAAGATTCTATCATCTCAAACCTCTCTTATGGAAATTATGCCCTTAATGTTGAAGACAGAAATGGGGTTATTTTGGGTGATTATGTAGCTGGAAATTGGATAGCAAAAGATTCTATCCAATTTATGGATCAGCCTCCAGTATTGTCAGTAAAAATTGAAAAAGGAAATGTCTTTTGTAATGGAGGCAATGACGGATGGGCAACTGCAATTGCTGAAGGCGGAAGCGGGGGGTATACTTACGAATGGTCTAATGAATTTAAGTCGGATAAAAATACCTTTTTAAAAACAGGAAATTATTGGGTAATTGCCACAGATAAAAAAGGCTGTACAGCTTATGCTGAGGTTTTTATTGATGAGCCTAAAGCGCCACTTTCGATTAAATATACTGAGATTTTAAATCCGAGTTTCTATAAAGCGACAAACGGAAAAATAGTTGTTGAAGTAACAGGCGGAACAATAGCAGCCGATAATACCTATTGGTTTGAATGGAAAAATAGTAAAGGAGTAGTACAAACCAGTTTTACAACAAGTTTTAGTAATGGTATTTATACAATATACTTAAACGGACTTCCTGAAGAAATTTATAGCTTAACAGTTCATGATGCTAATTATGATTTGGCAACAAATAAAACAAGTTGTACGGTAGTTAATTCTGTTAAGGAATTAGAAGATCCAGATCCGCTTGAAGTGACTTTTGAAGTTATTCGTGCTATTTCTTGTAATTCTGACAATGAATTTGGAAATGAGACCGATACTAGTCCGCTAGACAATCAAAGAGATGAATCGCAAGACGGTATTTTAAAAGCTCACGTGAAGGGAGGAATCCAGCTTGGAACAGATAAAAATAATGGATTACCATATTTTTATACTTGGAAGAAAAAACAAAAAGACGGTTCATGGGCACTTTGGAACAATACAGGTGATACGGCTGAATATCTTTCAGAAGGAATCTACTCTCTGAACGTTGAAGATGCTAACGGAATAAAACTAGGAACTTATGTAGATAATATTTTAGTTAAAGAAATTGATGCCGAAAAGTATATTCCACAACCTGAGCAGTTGAAATTAACCTTTATTAAATTTGATGTTGGTTGTACGACAGGGGATGACGGCTGGGCAGAGGCACATGTAACAGGAGGAACATCACCTTATAGTTATGAATGGACAAATGGAGAGACAACTCCCAAAATAGTAAATATTACTTCAAACAATTATTTTGTAATAGTAAAAGATGCAAAAGGATGCACAGTACAGGGAAGTATTTTTGTGGGAGATCCTAACGGAATATTGACCACAGAAACAGTTAAAAATCCAACTTGTTATCAAGGAAATGACGGGTCGATTGAACTTAATGTTACTGGCGGAAATTTACCTTATACATATTCATGGAATACAGGTGCAATTACCAAAGATTTGAATAATCTTACCGCTGGCAATTATGAAGTTACGATTACTTGTCCAGATTGCTGTGTTTATAAGAAAAGATTTGTTTTAAAAGATCCAGAACAAGTTATTGTAAATATTGGACCAGATAGAACATTATGCCTTGACCAAAGTTTAGATTTAGATGCTACGATTAAGGATCCTCAGGCAAAATACAGTTGGACTTCTACTAACGGATTCACTTCAAACGAAGCAAAAATCAATATATCAAAAGCAGGGACTTATCACGTTAAAGTAACTTCGGCTCTAGGTTGTATTGGTGAAGATGAAATTATAATAAAAACGAGTCAAATGGCTATTAGCGCAGAATTTTTATTGAGTTCTCAAGCTTATTTGGCTGAAGAGGTAATTTTGGTTAATACAAGCAATCCTTTCGGAGAAAGTACAGACTGGGTTATTCCAAACGGAGTACAAGTGGTCGAGCAAAAAGAAAAATACATCACAGTAAAGTTTAATGCAACGGGAGTATATTCTATCGGATTAAAACAGACACAAGGCGAATGTTATGCCGTTTACACCAAAAATATTACGGTCGAACAGCGTAGTGCAATGCCAAATGAAGGCACTGCATCAAAGTTTATTACAGATTTTATTGTAACCCCAAATCCGAGCAATGGTAATTTTAAAGCAATTGTAAATTTAGAAAACAATAGTGCCATAAATTTAAGATTGTTCTCATCTTCTGGACAAAACACCATGATTCAAAAACAAGAATCAGGAAAGAAAAAGTATGAAGTAGATTTTAATACTTCATTACAGTCTGGTATGTATATTATAGTATTAGAGACAGAACAGCAAACCTTGGTTAAAAAAATTATCATCAATTAAAAAATGAAGAACCTTTTCCGTAACATATATTTCTTTGTTCTATTTCTGCTTTTTAATGCTGCTGGATACGCTCAACTATATCCAGTTCAATTAACACCAGTTTTTAATAGTCCGTACAGCGTCAAAATATCCGATTATGCTACAAGCATGGATACTAAGATGCAATTGTTGATTAATCCGACAGATATCACGATATCGCAGAGAAGAGTACGCTTAAAACTTTATATACAAGGTAACGGATTAAATATCCAAACCTCTGATTATGCACAGGAACAAAGACCAATATACATAAATGGAGGAGAACTTCAGACTTTAACCAATGTCGATATTGCATCACTTTTTAGATTAGAAAACCTGCAAGGAATTTCTCCAGCGCAATATGCGAATCCTTTGCCAGAAGGAATGTACAATTTCTGTTTTGAGCTATACGATTTTGTAACCAATCAGAAAATATCGCAGAAAAGCTGTGCTAATTTGTATCTTATATTAAATGATCCGCCAATATTAAATACGCCACAGAAAAACGAACAAATCGCTTCGACGGAGTTTCCTAACATTCTTTTTACTTGGACACCACGCCAGATTAACGCAACAAATGTATCATATAAATTTGAACTGAAACAGCTTTTAGACCCGACCTTAGATCCTCAGATTGGCTTTCAAATGTCGCCAACTTTATATGAAGAAACTCTTTTCGGAACTGCATTATTGTATAACCTGAGCATGCCAATTCTTACTCCAGGACTACGTTATGCGTGGAGAGTTAGAGCGATTTCAACAACAGGACTTTCAGAAAATGCTATTTTTAAAAATGATGGATATAGCGAAATTTATTCCTTTAAATATACTGCATCTTGCATTGCGCCGACATTTTTGTTAAGCGAAGCCCAAAGTTCTAAAAGCGTAAAAATTACGTGGGAAGGCGTGCCTGAACATACACGCTATCAAGTTCAGTATAAAAAACAAGATGTTCGTAATGCGCAATGGTTTTCTACAAATAGTTTAAACAGACAAAGTTTAATTACCAATTTAGAGCCAGGTGTTACCTATCAGTTTAGAGTAGGCTCCAGCTGTGATCCTGCCGAGGATGGCGTGCAGTCGTTTACTTACTCTAATATAAGCACTTTTACTACACCTACAGAAACCAGCGGTGTTCCTGCTTATAATTGCGGTATTGTGCCTCAGATCAATATCCAAAATCAAAAACCACTTACCAATTTAATCCAAAGCGAAACGTTTAGAGCTGGTGATTTTCCTGTAACTATTTTAGAACTGCAAGGAGAAAACAGTCCATATTCAGGACGTGGATACATCATTGTACCTTATTTAGCTGATACTAAAATAGCGGTAGAATTTAAAGATATTGTTGTGAATACCGATTATCAATTGATAAGTGGTATTGTAGAAACAAGCTATAATCCAGATTGGAAAAATGTTACCGATGTTGAAGATTTCACAGGCGAAGGTCAAGGCGGACAAATTGAAGAAAAAGTTCCGTTTGAAGTAAAAGACATTGTAATCAATCCTAATGGTGATATTATTGTTAACGGTAAAGATGGTGAACAAATCACAATTCCAGGAGGAAAAGATACTGTAATTATAGATAGCAAAGGAAACACCTATACTGTAGATAAAGATGGAAACGGCAGTAATGAGCCTGTGATAGCCGCAGCGGGAGGAAAACCAACACCAGAGAATACCGATGGTGTAGATAAAAATGGCCAAGCCACAGCTTTTACTGCCAAAGGAATTTCGATTGTTTTTTCTGGAAACGGAAGCAAATATGCTTTTGACGTGATGCCTGAGAATGCATCTTCAGCGTTGAAAAAAATGTATGCCAAAGCAGGAGATAATGTATTGCCTTATAAAGCAGTTTTGAATGGCGATACAGATACAGTTGTTGCTACAGTAAACCTGACTGATTCTAACATAAAATTAGATAGCGTAGTTTTTAAAACCCAGAATGGAGCAAAAGTTGACTTTAAGAGAACTGATAAAGTATTTGTTCTTACTGTAAAAGGAAATCTAAGTTATGCCGAAGAACAAATCTTAGCGACCATAAAACAGGGCAAGAAATGGCAGGTTATTGGTGCATTTATGCTAGTGCATATTTCGCCAAAAGATGTTAATGTAGCATTGGTTCCTACATATGATAATTCAGATAGTAGACTTAATGGAATTATTGCCAAAACGCAGGGGATTTACAATAAAATTGGAGTTAAAATCAATTTTAAGAAAGAGGAAAAATTAAAAGATTTTGATAATGTTGTTTCAAAAGATGTAAGTGTAATTCAGACAGAAAAGAATACCATTACATCAACTTATAGTACACAGCAACAAGATATAAATGCACTTTATAAAGGTGGTGACGGTAATTATGTTCTATTCGTAACCAATAAAACTTCAAGTACAGGGCAAGAAGGTTACATGCGCTTGAATGGGCAATTTGGGTATGTATTTACTAACGCTAATGGTCAGGATAACTCAAACACAGCGGCTCATGAGCTAGGACACGGAATCTTTAAATTGGAACATCCTTTTGAGCAATATAAAACTGCAGAAGGAAGTACTGATTTTTTAATGGATTATAGTTCAGGCACTGTTTTAAACCATATGGATTGGAAACAGATTAATGATCCTGCATTTAAATTGTATGCGTTTCAGAGTCAAAGTAGTGGGGAATTTGCAAGTGGTTATGTGGTAAGTCCTAATTATGAGGTATTTACTGTAGGTTCAGAACGAAGAAAAGTAGATAGAAATACTTACTCCACTGCCGATGTTAGGGCTAATGATGGAACCATTCCAGGATTTGTATTCAAAGGAGATGCTTATTGGTGGAAAAATGGCCAGTATGTGAGTGAATCTGGTAGTTATACATTAGAAAAGGTTACTAATTTAAGCTCTATCAGTAACAAATGGCTGTATCTGTTTTTTAATAAAGACAATGAATGCGGTAAAACAACATATGTTACTGTTCTCATTTCAGAATATTTGAATAGCAAGAAAACACTTAAAGATTTTATTGAGGGTTACGTAAATTCCAAGAACAAGAAAACAATTATTTGTAACCAAGCTAGTGAAAGTAATTGGTCAGAAACAAAAGGTGAATCAGGCAACAATAGTCAAGGATTGTTTGTTAGAAACTTAATCAAAGGTGAAGTTAAAAAAGAGGTACTAGATAAATTAGAAAGCCTAATGTCTGGTAAATCAAAAAACTGGATTACAGGACAAGCACATCAAATTAAAGGGCATATACTTTTAACATCAGAGGCAGAAAAAACAGATAGAGTAATATTCAAAGACAATAGTTTTTATGTAGATAATGTTAAGGATGAAATTAAGCCAGATGAAATTGTATTTTGGTTAGAATATAGCAACGAAGGAAAAATTAGAGTAAAACAAATCCTTTCAGGAAGTAGTTTTGACGAAAATATTTCTGTCGCTTTAAAATCATGGGAATCAAGTTTAGATTGGAAGCAAAAAACTTTATTCGAGAAGATAATTGCAATTGGCTATGAGTCTGTAGATGGTTATTTTACAGCTTATTACGATATGTTTGATATGTTGAGCAGTGGTATAAGTAAAGTCAAAATTAAACCTTCAGTATACGATTGTAATGATAAAGACTATAATGAAATTTATGCAAAGGTCTTTAGCTATTTATCTTTATCTGGTGCAGTTTATGATATCGTAGCAGAAAATCTGGCTGATGCTTATCCGGAGTTTAATAAAGTATTTGAAAAAGCAACTCCTAGTCAAATTCAATTTGCTTTGTTCTGCGGAATGTATAATGGACTTATTGATGTTGTAAAATCTGTTCCTGATTTAGCAAAACTGCTTATTTCTCCATTATCATCTAAAGGGAGAGAAGCAAATAGCAAGTTTTTGACTCAGATAGAAGAGATGGAGATGTTTGAGAAAGATGCTAGTGGAAAAGAAACTCTTATTTATGGTAAAGGATTAAGTTTTGGTAAAGTATGGTATTTGTTAAAAGATGGTATTGCAAGTCAATTTGATGCTAACAAACCATGTATAGGAGCTGAATTTGTAGGTTCTGTTGTGGGACCAATAATTGTTATGTGTATTGGAGATGTAGAGGCAGGTGCAGGAATTGTTAGTAAAGTTGCTTCAACAGCCTTTAAGGCAATACAACTGTGTGATAAACTTAGTGATCCTTTTAGATACATCGGAATGTCATTTAGGTTTGTTAAAGGAGTGTCAGGAAAAGTCGGTGTTGTAATAAAAAATGCTACTAGCGATGTTATAACCCAATTAGATAATGGATTATTCAGATTAAAAGTTATTGTTAATAATACTGAACTGCCAACTCTAGAGATGTCGTTTGAAGATGTTAATCGATTAGTATTAGCTGGAGCAGATGGAATTGATTATCCAATAAATGGTGTTAACCAGCGTATAAAACTTAGTGTAAGCCCAGGTTCAATGGGTTCTCCTAATCTTAGTGCATACTCTGCGCAAATTTTTGGAGCTGCTAATGAACAATTACTAAAACGTCTTACTGATTTAGGTGTTGATCCTTCAAGATTAGAGAAAGTTATAACTGTATTAGGTAAAACAGTGCAAAATGGAGAGAAATTAGCTCTAATGTTAGAGAAAGCTCCATTTAAAGATGACATATATAAAATAAGAGCTTTTTTAAATGATGTAGAAGCGAGTACAGATTTACAGGATTTTGTAAAAAGAGGAGAGGATATTACGAAAGAATGGGACGTATTAGAGTCATACAGTATTTTTTCTCCAAAAAGTAAATTGTTTGCGCAAAGTGGAGCTATTTTGAAACAATTAAAATCAGTTTTAAATAAAGGACATATTAGTGCAGATGATTTAAAAACAATACTTAATGTTAATAGTGGATTAGGAAAAAGAGCTACCGATTTGGTAAGCTTCCTTGATGATTTAGACTTTTTTGCATTATATAAAAAACAAGGAGGATTTGATGCAGTAATATCAGGTTTGAAAGCGAATTGGTTTAACGGAGCAGGAGCAGATGGTGCCAATTGGGTAATAGCAGTATTGCGCAAGGAAGGTAAATTAGTTTTTGTTCCTGAAAAAACTAATTTTGAAGTTGTAGAGAATATTTTAGGAAACAAACGTAGGTATGATGCTGTCGTAGATGATGCTGTATCAATTGGAGGTAGGAGTAGAAAAAAATACTTCGAGTTTAAGTCATATAGTAAAGTGCCTCCTACTGATTTTGCTAAACAATTTTTGAATGATTTAAATAATGCTGATATTATAGATCTAAAACAATTACAATGGATGTTTGATGCAGCTAAAAATCCACCAGATTTTGTAACAAACATGAAAAATGCTATTGATAATTTGCCATTAACAGATGAGATAGCTAAAAAATTCTTAAAAGATGTGGAGAATCCAACGGTATCTAAATTAAAAAAGTATTTAAAGGAAGATTTCGATGAAATATTTAAATTGAAGTAATATGAAAATAGTAGACAAAATTTATAATGTAAATAATGAGATCTGGGATATTAGTAAAAATGTAATAATCAATAAAGATAGAAGTCTGGTAAATCTTAGTACAAAAAAAGTATTACCGTATGATGACAATATTAAAAGATGTTTCTATAGTAATAATTTTTTATTCTTGTTAAGAGATAAAGAGATCTCTATACTAGATGAAAACCTAAATTTATTAAAACAGATAAATCAAAATGCTGCAGTGGGTATGAGTATTTTTGATAAGGACAACTATGCGGTTTGGTTTGAAAATGAAGAAGAAGATGAATATTTTGATTTATATGTTAATGCTGAATTAATAGGGAAAGGAGATTTTTTTTACGGTAAGTTTTTAAATAAGCACTACAGTTATAGGTTAAAAGGTAGGAAAGATTTTCAATATTTTAGATTAACGGATTTACTAGATACAAAAACGTATTTTGAATTTAAATGCGAGCTAGGATACGAGCTAGTTTCAGATTTTTACATGTGGCAAGAGACTTTAGTTTTTATGTATTTTAAAGATTCTGATTTGAAGCTAGAACAGCGAGATATAAAAACAGGTAGCGTGATTTGGAAAACGGATATTAAGGATTCATCGTTTGTTTTCGATGACACAAGAGGTTTAATGGTTAGCATATGGGGTAATAGTAGTAGGTATCCAGAGAGTGAAGACAATTATCAAATTATAGATATAGAAAAACAAACTGTAGAAATAGGAACTCCTCAAAAGAATTTTGATTTTATAAATGTAGAAAGTCATATGGGATCTGCATTGTATAAAAATAAGCTTTATTTCTCGGAGCATCCTTTTTCTTATGTAAATGAAGAACCAAAACCTGTTTATGTAGGCTGTTTTGATATCGAAACTAAGAAAGTTGATTTTTTGCAGGCAATTCCAGAAATGGCAGGGAGTCAGATCGCCCAAATCGTTTGTAATGACGAAAAATTGTATGTAAGAAGCTCTAATGGAGATTTAATAGTTTATGAGATTTAAAATGTTTTTAAAAAAAAAATATAGCGTATTGATGGTTAGGTGTTTGTGGGTAAATGCTAACCATAAAATGTTTTATAGTGACAAAAAGGAATATCCTAATTATGGCAACTACGACAAAACAGATTATGTTGAGTTTTTTATTATTGTCAAGAGAGCTAAAAGTGTCTGGTTGGATTAATATAATGCTAAATTTGAAATTCTGAAAATAATAAATTACTAAGAAATGAGACTAAAAAAAGGATTTACTATTCTTTATTGATAACCCCATTAAATTATTTAATAAAGAAATCTATGTGGCAATTCATGCAGAAAGTAAATTCTCTAGATGAAGGTTTATTTGATTTTATTAAAATAGAATAGATATGTACAGTAATTTAATTAAAATAGAAAAAGTGTCAAATTTCTTTTTAGATAATCAGTTTAGATTGTATTGGAAAGGTGGAGGACTATACCATATAAAACATAATGGTTTATTGGCTAATGTTAATGGTAATATTTTTCAGGCGTTTAAAAAAGATAATTTAATTGTTGTTAATTATTTTTCAAATGAAGATGGTTTGGAAATGCTTTGCGAATTTGAAGTCTGTGAAGATTTCAAATTAAAAAAAATAAAAGAGGAGAAAAAATTTTTAAAAGAAATAGAAAATAATGTAGTCGTCGAACTATCATATGATTCATCATTTAATACAATCTTAAATGTTGTGAAATTTGATGGTGAAAAAATTATTGAAAGTATTGTTGATCCCTTTGGGTTTAAACTATTTGAAACGATATTCGTAAGTTGGGATAAATTGAAATTGGTGTTGTATGAGTTAAAGAAAGGCATAAAACTATTTGAATTTTCATTTTCAAAACTAGTAAAGGGCGTTAATGATGAAGAAACAAATGTAGAAGTTGTATCAGTAATAGGAGTTTATAAAAAGGTGCTTTGGATACTAGTCACACATCGTAAAATTATTGGACTAGACGTAGAGAATGGGGCATTATTACATGAATTAGATTTGAGCAAAGAATTAGGATTAGTACCTAATTCAAATGAAGATTTTAGTTTTTCTGTTAAAGATATTCATATAGATAATGAAAAAGGAATTATTAAAAGTTTATCATATAGATATTATTGGGAGTTAAATTTAGACACTTTGAAAATCCAAATCAAAAAAGATTTTGGGGAAAATTCTAAAGAATCGTGGCGAATAAATAGAAGCAAATATTATTCTGGAGATAGAAATCTTTATTTTATCGGTACCAATAAAGGAGAAGTTGTTAATAGGGCAGTTGGTGTTTTTGATACAGAAAAATTTGAAGTTATATGGTTTGAAGCACCATTAGAAGAAAGAAAGCTTTTGTTCTTCACAGATGTGCCACAGGTCAACAATGAAGTACTAGGGGTTATGGATAGTGAAAATAATTTAAGGGTTTACGAAAGAAATTAAATCTGTTTTCTATTAGCTCAAGCATCTTGCTCATGATAGCAAACAGATATTGATATGTAAATTATAAAAGCTTCTATTGGCGAATAGAAAAAGCAGATTATACAACATTAATTAAAAATGAAAACTTGCATATGAAAAAAAATATTTTAGCTCTGTTAGTAATATTAATTAGCACATGCAGTTTTGCACAAAAATTAAAAATTGATAAAGGAGAAATAAAACTAGACGATAAGACAATAGGTTTTGTAGAGGGTAAAAAACCGCTTTTTACTATTTTTAGTTTAGATAAAAATTATTCAATTACTGCAGAACTAAAGAAAGCTCCAAACGAAGAATCTTTAGTATTGCCATGGATTGAACTTAAAGATCTAGCGACAGGAAAAACTAACGAAATAGAATTTAAGAATAAAAGCAGAAAATTCAGTGCCTTTAATTACGACCGCAGTGTTGTCTATGAATTATTAGACAGAGGAATGGTCGGAACGGAGGGTTTAAACAAAGAAGCAATTGAAAGTTTTATAAATGGCGCATCGGCAGGTATAGCCACAAAACGTTTAGGAATTCAAGATGAAGTAGATAATGCGAATAAAATTGCAGATACCTATCAGTTAGCAATTGATGATTATGGTACTATTTTTAGCATTAAAGCACAAAATCAAAGTATAGACGATAAAAGAATTGGGTTTGTTAGAATGACTTCACCCTCTTCAAATGGAGATTTAAAATATGAGGTTTTAGATCTTGATAATAATTTAATAGGAACATGGTTTGCCAGAGGAGGAATGTTCTCAGGTTATGATAAATTATTAAACCAAGAAGTGATCACAATCAACGGGAAAGTGTTTAAGGCTAGTTTTGAAAATAGAGGAAATCCAGTAGGATATAAAATGAGCCAGGATATAACGGCAATGAATATTGTTAGAGTATTGGTTGGTAATGGCTATACTTTAGGTAGTCAGTTTAATGGAAAATAAAACAATGAATTAAGATATAAAATGATAATAATGAAGAAAAGTATTTTAGTAGCTACAGCATTACAGTTTTTGTTGATTTTAAATAGCTGTTCAGGATCAGACAGTCAGCCAGGAGGGACTCCCGAAGAAAAAGGAGAAATAAAAGCAGACTATATTACAAGTTTCTTTATCAATGATTTTGTTGTTGGTAATGATAATACGCTATATACGATAGGACAAACGCAAGACGAAAAGGGATATGCTATAAGTTTAAAAAAGACTGATCTAGATGGAAAAGAAACCACACTTAAAAATCTTGATCTCGCAACGTATACATATGCAAAACTTGCTTTAACAGAAAACGGAGATGTCTTAATGGTTGCAAAAGGGAATGATAGTCCAGATCAGGATAAAATAATGCGTTTCGAAAATAACTTTTCAGGATTGAACCCATTTTATACCATGAAACCAATAAGTTCTCCATTTGCCAGTAAGATCAATCTTTTTAGTATCTGCAATAATAACGATAATACTTATTTTGTTTTTGACTTGAATGCAAGAAACATAAAACGTGTTTTAGCAGAATTAAATGGTGATGTTTTGGTTGCTGGCTCAGGTAAAAATGAAATAAAAGATGGAGCTGGGCTAGATGCAAGTTTTGCTGCTGTAACAAAAATCATTAGCTTGAATAATATTTTATATTTAATTGATCATGTTCAAGATCCAAGTACAGGAATTTACAAAAACTCTGCAATTAGAAAGTTAGAATATGTGAACAATGAGTGGAAGGTAACAACTCTAGTTTCAGCAACAAACGGTGATCATTTTTCTGATATTACTTTTGATACAAAAAATGAGTTATATGTTGTAAATGCAGGAAAAGGAATCTTTAAATTAAATCTTCAAGATAATAGTCTGTCTCTTTTTAAAGATGGAGATTTAAAAGTAAGAGCGGCATCTGGTAGAGGGGTTTTCTCTTCTTTCAAATACACTGAAATGCTTAAGTTTAAAGGGAACGATATTTATTTGCTTGTTTCTGGAAACTTAATCAAGATTTCGGACTTCCAAACAAAATTTGCTGCCGCAGAAAAATAATAGATTTTAAAAAAAAACACTGCATGTTTTAAATAACTGCAGTGTTTTAAAGTGCTCTAAATGAAAAAAACTTTACTCTTATTCCTACTTATTGTTCTTGCTTCTTGTTATCAAGAAACTGCTATAGCCATAGAAGGTGAATTTACAACTTCGTATGTTGATCAGGATGAATCTATCCCCGTTATTATTAAAATTGATAATAAAATAACGGGTGCAGATACGTATGAATGGACATTTGAAGGAGGGAATCCTTCTGTTTCAAATTCTAAAAATCCAGGAGAGATTTTGTACAGTAAGCAGGGAACTTACACCATTAAGCTAATAGCAAAAAATGTAGACGGAGAGAGTAGAGAATTTACTAAAACGGTTGAAATAAAAGATGGTATCAATATTGAGTTTACGCATGAAATCATAAAGAGCAATTACTCTCCAGTTGAGGTTATCTTAAAGAACTCTACTATTGGAGAAGGATTGACATTTAAATGGGAATTTCAGGACGGATCGCCAGCTTCTTTTACAGGAAAAACTCCGCCAAATGTAGTGTTCACAACTCCTGGAGAACATACCATTACGTTGATTGTTTCAAATGGTTTTGAATCTGATAAACAAACTAAAACCATTGCAGTTGCACCTTATTTAGTGAGTTTGTTTACTTATGAACCAAAGTTTGAAGATGATGATTATGAAGCTCCAGTAACCATTAATTTTACAAATAAATCAATTAGTGCAACAAATTATAAGTGGACTTTTGAAGGCGGAAATCCAGCTGTTTCTACAGAAGAAAATCCAACAGTTGTTTTTGCAAATGCAGGTACTCATGAGGTGACTTTAGAAGCAATTAACGATAAAACAAGCCAGATTTTTAAATCAACAATTACAGTTCTTCCTGATACAAACTTGAGAACTTTTACTAATATTAAATTAGGAATTAACTCGGCACATAATGGTAATAATATTGGTGCAATGTTTTCGACCATTACGCGTAAAGTTTATAAAGCAAACGAAATCGATGACCAGAACAGCGGTCAAATTGATATTGTATTTCAAGGCTTAAACAGCAACTTTACATACAATAAATTTATCTCTCCAGATCAGGCCAATAACTATGGATTTTTAACATTGAAAAATGCACAGAGCACCATTTTTGTCAACTCTCAAAATTTGTGTAATTGCGGTTTAAATTTTACCGAAACACAATTTGACACTATGGTAAATGATACGCCTATAAAGTCATTAAACATAAATTATACTGCAGGAGGAGCACAGGAATTTGGTTTTATCTACCCTAGAATCATTTTATTTAAAACGCAAGACGGTAGAAAAGGTGCCATAAAAATTAAAGAAATGGTAAAGAACGGTACGAGTTCTTATATTTTATGCGATATCAAAGTTCAAAAACAATAACCAGTAAATGAAGATAGAAAATAGTAAAATCTTATTTTGGTTATGTATTGTTTTTGCCTGTTGTTTTTGCAGGAAAGGATATGCACAGGATGTAGATTTGGAGAATTTTTATAAACCTAATTTTAAGGTAACGGGTAATATTAATGCCAATATGATGTATTACAACTCTAATATGGAAAATTCGCGTGAACCTTTCACGTACCTATTTTCTGGTAGTTTGAACATCAGCGCTTTCAATTTTAATGTTCCGTTATTTTACAGCTTCACCAATCAAGGAAATAATTTGGGCTACACAGCACCATTTGATTTTAATAGATTGAGCATTATGCCTAAATACAAATGGGTCAAAGCTTATATCGGAAATGTAAATATGACATTTTCGCCTTATACGTTAAGCGGTTATCCTTTTAAAGGTGTTGGATTAGAACTCACGCCTAATAGTCCGTTTAAAATTGCCTTAATGGGCGGACAGTTGCTCAAAGCCGTTTCAGAAGAAAACGCTTCAGGAGGAATTCCTGTATATCAGCGTTTCGGTTACGGCGCAAAAGTGGGTTTTGAGAAAGCACAGTATAAATTGGGCTGGATTGGTTTTTATGCCAAAGACGATGCCAACTCATTAAATATAACGACTGATAAAGGAGTTACGCCAAAAGAAAACTTTGTAAACAGTTTGATTTTTAGTACTTCGGTAGTTAAAAACTTAAATTTAAATGTCGAGTACGCTTTGTCTGTGTTGACAGATGATACGAGAAGTGAAAGAATTTCTGGCGGAGGTTTAAGAGATAAAATATTTTCTAGCAAAGAAAGTACAAGTTATATGAACGCCTTCAACGTTAATTTTGATTATAATATTCAAAAAAGTACTGTTGGACTAACCTACGAACGTATTGATCCCAATTATAGTACTCTTGGGGCATTGTATTTTAATAATGATTTAGAAAATATTGCATTGCGTTTCGCAAGGCCTTTTTATCATGATAAAATTACGGTTTCAACCAGTTTAGGATTTCAAAAAGATGATTTGGATAAAGTAAAAAAGCAAGATACAAAGCGTGTGGTTGGTTCTATTAACATGAATTATAGAGTTACAGATCAAATAAATATTATAGGTAGTTATTCTAATTTTTCTACTTATACAAACAAAAAATTAGACCAGTTTGAGCTTATAAACAATCCTAACGTTGTTCAAGCAGATACTCTGGATTACAAGCAATTATCGCAGAATGCCAATGTAAATATGTCCTATGCTTTCGGAAAGAAAAGAAATCAAAATTTAAATTTCAATTATAGCATTGCGGGTCAGGCAAATGAACAAGGCGGAATAATACGCAAAGGACAGGCTAGCACTGTTCAGAATTATAACTTAGCACATACGGTTAGTTTTCTTGCCACAAAAGTTGCTTTAAACAGTTCGCTTAATTATACAAATAACCAAGTTAGCCGAAATAATAATTCTTCAATGGGAGCTTCAGTCGGGGCTTCGAAAAAATTATTTAAAGACAAGTTAAATACCAATCTTGGTTTTTTGTATAATAATTCGCAAGGAAATATGAATTCAAGTTCTGTTTTTGGAGTTAAGTTCAATAACAGTTACGTAATGCTCGAAAGGCATAATTTCAGTTTGAACATTATTTCGATGTTTAGAAGCAGTACAAATACTCAGAAATTTAACGATTTAACAGCAACGTTAAATTACTCTTGTTCTCTTGATAAGATTAAATTGCCAGCTAAAAAAGAGCCTAAAAAAGAAAAAGAAGAGGTTTTGAATCCTATCTTAAAAATAAATCATAAAGACAAGACTTACGAAGGAACGAGGGACGAAATTATAAAACAGCTTCAAGACATGCAGTTGGCACTTCGCCCAATGCCTAAAGAAGATGTTAACGAGCTACAGCATTTGCTGACACTTACCACTTTAACTCCTGATGACGATAGCTTCAAAGAAAAAGCTTTAAACTATCTTAAAGCATATGATGCCAATAATGATATCTTAAATAAATACGATAGTTACATTCTTGAAACAGCCAAGAGTTTAAAAGAAGAAATGATCCGAAAAGATGAAGGATACGAGAATGATTATGTTATCGCGTTGGGAAGGGTAAACAAACACAAAATGCATGGTGTAAGTGAGAAAGATGCAACAGATAAGGTGAGTTATAATTCTTATTTAAAACTAGTTGAACGAAAAAACAAAAAGTTGCAACCTTTATTGGTGCATCGATGGATGTATAATGAAATTGCAATACTCTCAAATACACCAGTAGATCAGATTTCTAAAAATGAAAATCTTTCTGCTTTTAATAAAGAAGAACTGGGAGATTTCTTTAAGATGATGAAAGAGAAAAAAACTGATGCGGCAGTAATTGAAGAAATAAAAATCAAATTAATTCCATTCTATCATGATTTGGCCCTTAAAAATATAAAAGATGATGAGGTTGATTTTAAGTTTTTAAAAAATAATTAATTGTCAAAACGAAATGGGCTTTAAAGAAGCACATAAAATATAAAAGAAGTTAGTATGCTTTATTTTTCAAAAAAACAGAATAATTTGCTTATGAAAAAGAATTACAAGATATATTTTGCTGCCTTACTGATTATGTTTTCGGTTGTTTTTTCTTATGGGCAGGATATTGCACCTCCAAAAGAGTTAAGCGCCGCTTCGAGTTCTATCGAAAAAATAGAAGCCTCTGATCGCTGGGTAGACAAATTTTCAAATCAAGATTTGGTAGAACTGCCAATAGGTATTCGTAATACAGTAAACAATATTCAGTATTCTATAGGAGTTACAAAAGCTGTTTTTTCGCCAGAATACACTACTTTGACTGTTTTTTGTCGAGTTGATATTCCGCAAAAAGATAAAAACGGACAACCTATGCAGCTTTTCTTTGGTGCGGATAACGTTAAATTATCACATCAAGGAGGTATTATGGGTGAAGCTAAATTAGTACTGCTGGGTAATGTTGATATTCCATTTAATGAAAATAAGTGGCAGCTTTCTCTATATGGAGGATTTGATATGGCGACTGGAAATGTAAATGATCTGACTTATGTGAAAATTGATTGCGATGGATTTAAAGAGATGAAAATTTCTGGAGCAGTTGAGTTCTCGAGGAATTTAATTCTGCCAATAGATCCATTGACGAAGACTGTTGATGAAGCAAAAACGACAATACCTAAAACGTATTATAATGGAAAGACCGTTCAAATTCCAAACAGAGTAAGAGGGGAATTCAGTTTTACAGCGGGAAGCTGGAATGATATTCTGCTGAATGTAAGCTTACAGCCATTTGTTTTGAAAGATAAACGAAATGGAAAAGATTTTGATGGTAATTTTCAGTTTCTGGTAAATAATGCTGTTTTAGATTTGAGCGACTTGAAAAACGATCCAGTAGTTGTTTTTCCAGAATATTATGCAAAAAATGCACTTTTGGTTCCAAGTCAGGAAGCTTGGAAAGGAGTTTTTGTTCAGACATTTGATGTTGGCCTACCAAAAGAGTTTCAAACCACAGATACTGCATCAAGTAAAGAAAGGCTTCATGTAGGAGCGCAAAACCTTATTATAGATAAATTTGGTGTTTCGGGAACTTTTTATGCAGATAATGTTTTTCCGTTAGATCGAGGTATCACTAGCCAAGAAAAATCATGGGCTTATTCGTTAGACCATATTGATGTTACCATCGCGGCCAACACTTTTGTAAAAGCAAATTTAAAAGGACAGATCCTTTTACCGATCAGTAAAGCTTCGCCAGAGAAAAAAGAAACGGCTTCCAGTCCAGCAGCAAACACGCCAGCAGATCCTGCATCAAATACTTCAGGAAATGTTCCGTCTAAACCGAAACAGACCAATAGAGCTGGTTTGGAGTACAACGGATTTATTTCGATGGAAGAACAGCAATTAGTTGTTATTACAAAAGATTCTATTGCTTTTGATATATGGAAAGCAAAAGCATTACTGTTGCCAAATAGTTCTGTAGAATTAAAATTGGTCAACGGACGATTTTTACCCAAAGCAAATCTTAACGGTTCGGTTTCTTTTGGAACAAATAAAGGAGCAACAGACGATAAAGATGTAGAGGGAAAACGCACCGTAGATTTTAAAGGAATTACTTTTGAGAATCTTCAGCTGCAAACCGTTTCGCCTATTATTTCTGTTCGAAATATGGGATATAAAGGTACAGTTGGTTTTGCTAATTTTCCAGTTTCTATTGGTAATATAAATGTAGCCATTAATGGAGACGATTCTCGAATTGATTTTGATTTAGGAATTAATTTAATGGAAAGCATTGGAGCAGGTGCGACGGCAAGAATTGGGATAAAAGGTAAGATGTACGACGATGGATATAGGCAAAGAAGCCGATATGCTGGTCTTGATCTTTCTGCCATTAATATAGATTGTAAGTTTAGTGGATTAACAATAAAAGGAGGTCTTATTCTAATGGAAAAAGATCCTGTTTATGGAGATGGGTTTAATGCAGATGTTGAAGTCGACGTTGTTAAAGTAGTCAATGTAAAGGCAAAAGCAATTTTTGGGCGTACCACTTTCAGGTATTGGTATTTTGATGGAGCTGTAAAGTTTCCGCCAACACCAGGTGTTCCTTTTATGATTACTGGCTTCGGTGGCGGAGCGTATTATAAAATGCATAGAAACCAAGATATAGCTATTGGTGAATTCTCTCCTTCAGGACTAAGTTATACACCAGACGAAAAAATAAGTTTAGGAATTAAGGCTTTAATTTATTTTCACGTAGGATCAGAAACAATATGCGATGGTGAAGCTGGATTCGAAATGGCATTTAACTCAAAAGGAGGAATAAATAGACTGGCTATTTTTGGTAAAGCCAATGTAATGGCCAAAATACCAGGACTTAAAAATGTTACCGATTTAATGGGAAAAGTAGCATCAAACGTTACTGCTAAGAAAAGCTTTTTAGGAATAACAGATAACGATTTAAAAGGTTCTTTTGCCAGTAAATATATTCCAGAAGCTAAAGAAGCAATCCCGGGGGACTTATCGGCGGCAGTTGGAATTAAAATGGCTGCAGCTATCGAATTTGATTTTGAAAACAATTCCATGCATGCTACAACAGATGTATATATTAATACCCCAGGAAATTTCCTTTCGGGAACAGGACCAGGAGGTAGAGCCGTTTGGGGAGTTTTCCATAAAGATCCTAAAGATTGGTATATGTATATGGGGACACCAGATGACCGATGTGGGGTAAAAATAGGAGTAGCAGGAATGTTCTTAAAAACCACAAGTTATTTTATGGCAGGAACAGTACTTCCTGGAAGTCCGCCGCCACCGCCACAAGTAGCTAGCATTTTAGGGGTCGATTATAAAGAACTAGACTATATGCGTGACGAAAATGCATTAGCAAATGGAGGAGGTTTGGCATTTGGAGCCAGTTTAGATTTTGATACTGGAGATTTAAGCTTCTTACTTTTTTATGCACGTTTTCAAGCTGGAATGGGATTCGATATTATGCTTAAAGATTATCAAGAAGCCAGATGTTCTAATACAGGGGATCGTGTAGGTATAAATGGCTGGTATGCCAATGGGCAATCGTATGCTTATTTGCAGGGTGAACTTGGAATCAGAATTAAATTATCGTTCTTAAAATTGAAAGTTCCAATAATTTCGGGTGGTGCCGCAGTTTTATTACAGGCAAAATTACCAAACCCAGTTTGGATGCGAGGATATATGGCAGGAAACATGAACATACTAGGAGGATTGATAAAAGGGAAATTCCGCTTTAAATTTGAACTGGGAGAAGAATGTCAATTTGAAAATGGATTACCTTTAGGAGGTATTAAATTGATAACAGACGTGACTCCAAAACAAAGTTCAACAGATGTAGATGTTTTTGCGATACCGCAGGCTGCATTTTCTATGAAAGTTAATGAAGCTTTTGTAATACCTGAAGATGCTGGTGATGTTACTTATAAAGTAATTTTAGAAAAATTTAAAGTATTTGATGGAACAAAAGAAATTCCTGGAACTTTTGAGTGGAGTACAATGAAAGACAGGGTAAATTTTGTCTCAACAGATATCCTTCCTCCGCATAAAGAATTGAAAGTTCAAGTTGAGGTTAGTTTTCAGAAAATGATAAATGGTTCTTTTCAGCCTATAAAAGTAGACGGAAAAGTAGCCACAGAATTTGAAGAAAGATTGTTTACAACTGGTGGTGCTCCAAATCATATTCCGCTTACCAATATTAAATATTCATATCCGATTGTAGATCAGAAATATTTTCTGGAAGAAGAATATCCAAAAGGATATATCCAGCTTAAAAGAGGTCAGGATTATTTGTTTGAAGATTCAAATTGGGAGACTAGCATTAAGATGGACCAAGACGGAACTTCAAATGCTAAAGCTGTAGCATTTAATTATGATACAAGTTCAAACGAAGTATATTATAATTTGCCAAATATCGATCAGGAGAAAAAATACAATTTTTCAATCGTAAGTAATTTGAAGCAGAATTCATCGAGCAGAGGGACGACCGCAGAAAAAAACAATACAATCAGTGATGGAGGAAATGATATACAAATAAAAGAAAATCAAGCCGATGCCCTATCAAAAGCAGAGGGAAGCATTGATCGATTAACCTATTCATTTAGTACCAGTAAGTATAAGACTTTTGTCTCTAAGATGAATGCTATCAATACTCAAAGTTACAACTTCGGAGTTTTGTATTCAGACGTAATTTATTTAACCAACACGATCTCTAGTCAAGAAGCTTTTGATATAGTGGAGCTTAGTGGAGTAACCTATAGCGACAATAAGGCTTTAGTCACAGCAGAGTCTAAATTAAATGATCAGTATTATACAACAGATATTTATCCTTATTTATACAAAGATTATCCTTTGAACGGAACTTTTTCGATAAATAATAGAGATACAAATGAGTTGGGAATTATTCCTGCAAAAGCAATTCCGCTAAATGCTTATTATATGACGAGTATTGAAAATGACACTAATCAGTCATGGACAAAAGGTAATTTTCCGTTTAAGTACAATATGCCATTACTTTACAAACAGGATTGGGTTGATTTGAGTAACCAGATTGTTAATTCGTATATTAATGGAGAACAAGGTGTTGCTGCACTTGCTCAGAAATTTATAAATAGCAATTTCTTATTTATGCGTTACGGAAATTACGAAATACTAATGAAGTATAATTTGCCAGGAAATAAACAGGCAAACGAGTTTGTTTATAAGTATAAAAACAATAATAATTTTAGATAGATTCTAAAGGATTCATCTATGATTCTGATTTAGGGCTTGTATTAAGGTTACAGATAAAAATCCCGTTTGAAAATGCTCAAACGGGATTTTTTTTTGCAAGTCACTCGGTTTAGTATTTTTCATTAATTTGAGAGAACTGGTTAATCTCGTTTTATTAAAGCTGTCTCAGTGCTTCTTTACTAGTAAAGTGTATAAATAGGCTGAAAGCATACGATCTAATAAAATTATATTTGGCACTTATAGCGGTTTAAAGTAATAAAGAATAAAAAGCAAAACAAGATACTGCGTTTCTGTTTAAATGACTCTTTTTTAGTGATATAGTAATATTTTTTTTGTATTATTGTAGTATAGTACAGTATAGAACTGTGTTTTACTAACTAATTAATTAAACCATGCAAAAAATTACAAAAGAAACAGTACCACTTAAAAACATTCTCGCATTATTGCTATTTTTATTAACGATATGTGGCTGGAGTCAGACTTATGAATTTGAAAATGGTACCCGTACGGGAAATGCCGACATTCAGAATTGCGATTCCTGTTCAGGAAAAATAGTGGGCAATTTAGGAGGAACCGGAAGTGTCTCTGTAAATGTAAACGTAACAGCAGCAGGTTGGTACAATCTGCAATTGTTTTATTGCACGGGAGATCCACGTGCAATTCGATTAACTCCTGGTTCAGCAGCAGCTATTGCAATACCTTGTGAACCCAGTGGAGGATGGAGTACAGCAGCTTCCAAAAATATAAGTGTCTATCTAAACAACGGTACAACCACTCTACTTTGGGATAATACAAATTCATGGGCTCCCAATCTTGATAAGTTCATTTTGACACCTATAGCCGCAGGAACCAATCAAACTATCACTTTTGGAACAAACAATAGTATCGTTTATAACCTCACTAATAAAACCTATAGTATAAAGTTTAATGGCGCAACTGTAATTAGCAATGCATCTGCTTATGCAAACAGTGATCAGCAATATGTGAGCAGTAATTTTGCTTCAGCGGTCTATGCTTCAGAGCCATTTACAGACAATATAGGAAGCGGTACCAAACATATTTTTACTTTAAGTGGGAATTATAATCTTGAAATGCAGCAGATTTTTTACACTTACACTAATAAAAACTACATAGCTGTACAAGTGGTTTTAACAGGAAACGGATCAAACTGTTATAAAATGTCCCCTTTGACCAGTAATCAGATAACGCCTAATTTTGGAACAGGTGATACCAGAGCCGTATTTGTGCCTTATGATAATGATGCGTGGATTCGCTACAATGCTTATACTTTAAATTCGGCTGACTTTACAGCTTCAGAAGTAACCAATATTTATAACAATACCAATCGAAAAGGACTTGTAATTGGTTCTTTGGAACATACAAAATGGAAAACAGGTATTACAGTGAGTGGTGGTGGTTCTTCATCGGCATATGTTTCAGTTATTGCAGGCTGGACCAAACAAGACGTAACTAGAGATACGCGAGGACATGGTTGGGTAAATGTTGGGCAGACGAGCTGTCCTTCTCCAAAAATAATGATTAATGCTACTAACGATTGGAGAACAGGATTTGAAGAGTTTGCACAAGCCAATGCAGCCATGCAACCCAAATATATTTTTGACTGGACGGCGCCAAAACCAATTGGATGGAACAGTTGGGGGGCTATGCAGACCAATATTAACTTAACTAAAGCAAAAGCAGTTGTAGATTTTTTTCATAATGATTGTCCTGCGTTTAAAACAGAAGATAATACTTTGTTTATTGATTTGGATTCATATTGGGATAATATGAGCGATTCGGAGTTGGCACAATTTGTTACTTATGCAAAAAGTAAAGGGTATAAGGCTGGAATTTATTGGGCTCCGTTTGTAGATTGGGGTAAATACAATCGACAAGTAGAAGGAAGTTCATATACTTATAATCAGTGTTGGACAAAAGTCAATGGGAATCCTTTAGAATTGGATGGTGCATACGCTATGGATCCAACAAGCCCTGGAACTAAGGCAAGAATTCAATATTTTATAAATCGTTTTAAAACTGCTGGATTCGAAATGATAAAAATTGACTTTTTGACCCATGCAAGTATTGAAGCAGATAGCTTTGCGAATAATCAGCTTCATACAGGAATGGAAGCGTATCAAGAAGGAATGAAATTCTTAATTGATCAAATTGGAGGAACGATGCTGGTTCAGGCAGCCATATCTCCTAATTTGGCAACAGGTCCTTTTGCACACGTTAGACGTATAGCTTGCGATGCTTATACAAACATAAATGAGACAGATTATACTTTAAATAGTACAACTTACGGCTGGTGGCAAAATCAAATCTATGATTATATCGATGCAGATCATGTAGTTTTTGGCAACGCTTCAATTGGACAGAATCGTGCAAGATTATTAAGCAGCGTAGTTACTGGAACGGTAGTTACTGGTGATGATTTTTCTGTTGCTGGACAGTGGAAAACAACTGCACAGAATCTTTTGCAAAATAATGATGTGATGGATGTTGCCCGTAACGAAATGCACTTTATTCCGGTAGATGGAAATACGGGATATAATGCAGCCAATATTTTTTCTGCAACACACAATGAGGTTACCTATGTCGCTGTTTTTAATTACGGAAATACTACAACAACCACTAATATTAGTTTAAGTCGTTTAGGGCTTGGATCAGGAAACTATACAGTTAAAGAACTTTATTCGGGGGCTACAAGTACAGCTCAAAGCACATTAAATGTTCAATTACCGCAGGCAGATGCGGCTATTTATGCTATTTCTAGTGCGGGGACATTAACTGCCCCAAGTTATAATTGGGAGAGAGTTTCTACAAATTATGTTTTTCCTAATCCTGCATCAGACAGTTTTAGAATTAAATTTGATCAAACAATTAATGGTCCCGCGGCAATTTCAGTATACGATATAAGCGGAAAAGAAGTTTGGAAAACCACCATTACCACTGAAGGGACATTGAGTTCGGAAATACCTGTAAACGGACTTTTAAAAGGTGTTTATATGGTAAAAGTAAAAGCGACCGGACAGCCTGTTAAAAACTTTAGGTTTGTGAAGAATTAAAATCTGAATAAAAATATTCAAAATCCCGGTTTTCATTTTAGTTGAGAATCGGGATTTTTATTTAAGCATTTTAAAATATTAAAATGATAATTTTTGATTTGTAAATTTTTTTGAGACTCATATTTTTAGTTAGTTTTTTGAGATTATGTCATAATTATTGTCAAAATGACTATTTTGAAGAAAAAAAATGAAGTATCATTGGTTTAGTTTTAGGTATTGATTTTTAGGTACTTAAGTGTTTTTGAGTAAAAAAAACAACCACTATTTTTTGTAATATTCTTGCAGGGTAAATTTTAATTCGTATCATTGTAGTATAGAATAGTATAATAACCAAAAATAAGATTGATGAAACCACACTGTTTATTAATAAGAAAGCTATTTTTGTCTAGTTTAATAATGCTCTTTTTTAGTCCATTCATGCAGGCGCAAAAAAGTATAAAAATGACTTTTGGAAAAAATGGCACTATTAATTATGATGCTAAAAACAAAACAATAGCCGTAAGCCAATCAGGTAAAAGTATTTTTTCTGGAGCTAAAGCTTCGGTTGTTGTGAATGGTAAAACAATTTCTATCGCTGATTATTCAGAAGCCATTCTTTCAAAAGAAACTTTTACTGATAATTTAGGAAAAGGGACAAAATACATTTTGACTTATAAGGCTAAAAACAATCCAACTTTAATTCAAAATTTCTTTACCTATACTAATCAGTCTTTTTTTATAACTGAAATTGAAATTTTAGGGGATCAGCAGATAGCAACCAATTATATTGCGCCATTAGATTTAGGAAAAATTGCTTTTGATAAAGTAGAAAATCTACAGACGGTATTTGTTCCTTATGATAATGATGCTTGGGCGAGTTATAACTCTAAAAAATTAGATACAATTTCAAGCAATACAAGTGCTGAAGTTGGAATAATATTCAATAATACTTCTAGAAATGGTTTCATTGTCGGTTCTTTAGAACATACTGTTTGGAAAAGTGCTGTTAAAACAATCAATAAAAATAAAGAAGCACAATTTTCGGCTTGGGCAGGATTTTCAGAAAAAGAAATAACTAGAGATAGTATTGCGCATGGAATAATAAAAGGTGAAAAAGTTTTATCTCCTAAATTCTTCGTCGGATATTATTCTGATTGGAGAGAGGGAATGGAAGAATATGCTAAAACCAATCGTATTGTAGAAAAACCGTATGTTTTTGAATGGGATAAGCCAACTCCTGTTGGCTGGAATAGCTGGGGTGTTTTGATGGAAAAAATTAATTACGAGAATACTACTAAAGTTGCCGATTTTTTTGCGAACTCAATTCCGCAATTTAGAGTAGGCAACATGGCTTATATTGATCTAGATTCCTTTTGGGATAACATGGTAAAAGGTGGGTTTACAGGAGATTTTAGCAAGTTAAAAGAATTTGCAGATTATTGCAAAAGTAAAGGTTTAGAGCCTGGAGCCTATTGGGCACCTTTTACAGATTGGGGTTGGAAAGACGGTCCAAACCGAAAAGCAGAAGGTAGTGACTATACTTTTGGCGAAATGTGGACAAAAACGGGAAATACGTATTTTGATTTTGATGGTGCACGCGCAATTGATCCAACACATCCTGGTACACTAAAACGTGTTGATTATGTAATTAATAAACTAAAAGCGTGCGGCTTCAAAATGATAAAAATTGACTTTTTAGGGCATGCAGCAGCAGAATCGACTTCATTTTATGATAAAAATGTAACTACAGGAATGCAGGCTTATAAAATAGGAATGGAACATTTAGTAAAAGCACTAGATGGGCAAATGCTTATTTATGCTGCAATTTCTCCTAATATGGCTACAAGCCGTTATGCACACGTTCGTCGTATTGCATGTGATGCTTGGAAAACAATCGAGCAGACACAATACACCTTAAATAGTGTGAATTATGGTTGGTGGCAAACATATTCGTATGATTATATAGATGCAGACCATGTTGTTTTTGCAGATGTTACAGAAGGCGAAAATCGAGCAAGATTAATATCTTCGGTAATTACGGGAACATTAATTACAGGAGACGATTACAGTAAAGATGGAATCTGGAGCAAGCGCGCAAAAGAGTGGCTTCAGAATCAGGAATTGCTTAAAATTGTTACCAATGGTGTCGCTTTTCGTCCCGTTGAAGGAAATACAGGAAAATTAACAACCGAAGTTTTCGAACAAAAAATAGGAAATGATTGGTATGTGGCAGTTTTAAATTATGGTTCAGCCGCTAAAAATTTTGCTCTGCCATTAGAAAGATTAGGTGTTAAGAATGGTAATTACAAACTGCAAAATCTTTTTACAACCGAAACTGTTGAGGTAAAGAACAATAGTATCGATTTAAATCTCGGTGCTAAAGATGCAGGTTTGTTTAAAATAGTAAAACGTTAATTGATAGGTTTATGAAAAAACTTTTTTTTAAGAAAACGGCTTTAATATTTACCTTATTTATTCTTTCATCAAACGTAATAAACGCAACGGTTTCATTACCATCTTTCTTTACAGGCAATATGGTATTGCAGCAAAAAAGCACAGTTCCTTTTTGGGGAGAAAGCAATAAGAAATCGGTATCCGTTACAACTTCATGGGATAAAAAAACATATAAAAGCAATGTTGTAAACGGTAAATGGAGTGTAGTTTTAAAAACGCCTGTTTACGGCGGACCATATACGATTGCAATAAATGACGGAGAAGTAAAAACGCTTCAAAATATTTTAATTGGCGAAGTATGGTTGTGTTCTGGACAAAGCAACATGGAAATGCCTCTGGAAGGTTGGGGAAAAATAGAGAATTATAAAGAAGAAATTGCAAATGCCAATTATCCTGAGATTCGATTATTGCAGGCAGAACATATAGAAAGTACTTTACCATTAAATACACTAAAAGTACAGCACAATGGATGGAATGTCTGCGATCCTAAAAATATTGCCGATTTTAGTGCAACGGCTTATTTTTTTGCTAGAAAAATTTATAAAGAAAAAAAGATTCCAATCGGATTGATTCATTCTTCTTGGGGCGGAACATTAATAGAAGCATGGACAAGTTCTGGAGCGTTAAGTACCATTCATGATTTTGATGCCGAAATTGAAGCCATGAAATCTGAATCAAGCAGAGAAACTTTAGAGAAAAAATACAATGCTGATTTAGCAGTTTGGGAAAAACATCTTGCTAATGCTGACAAAGGATATGAGAACGAAAAAGCGGTTTGGGCAACGTCTAAAATTGATGATTCATTTTGGAAAATAATGAAAGTGCCCTCTTTTTTTGACAGCAACGGATTAGGGAATTTTGATGGTATAGTTTGGTTTCGAAAAAAAGTAAATATTTCAGATGTTAGTAAAGATTTTACTCTGAATTATTTCGCTGATGATGACGATATACTTTGGATAAACGGAAATTATGTTGGAGAAACCAAAGGTTATAATGTAGAACGCCATTATACCATTCCAGCAAAATATTTAAAGAAAGGCGAAAACCTAATAACAATAAGAGTTTTTGACGGATCAGGAAATGGAGGGATTTACGGAGATGAAAATATAGCTTTAAAATCAGAGAAAGAGACTATTTCATTGGCTGGAGATTGGAAATATGTTATTGGTGCAGACAGTAAAGATTTACCTGGAAAACCGTATTTGGCTCAAGGCCAAAACCGACCAAGCGCGATATACAATGCCATGATTGCGCCTTTGTTAGATTATAAAATAAAAGGAGTAATCTGGTATCAAGGCGAGAGTAATGCCGAAAGAGCGCATCAGTATCAAAAATTAATGCCTCTCTTGATAAATGATTGGCGAGATAAATTCAAAGATAAAAACCTTCCATTTTTCTTTGTGCAGTTGGCCAATTATAAAGAGAAGAAAAAACAGCCAGGAGATTCAGATTGGGCAGAATTGAGAGAAGCACAATTTCTGACTTTAAAAGTTCCAAACACAGGAATGGCCGTTACAACTGATATTGGAAATGGAGAAGATATTCATCCGAAAAATAAACAAGATGTGGGAGGACGCTTGGCGAATATTGCTCTGGCGAAAGTGTATAATACCAAAATTGATTATTCAGGACCTCTTTATAAATCATATAAAATTGAACATAACAGCATTATTCTGGATTTTGATTTTAATACAGGAATTAAAGCTAAAGAAGGTGTGCTGAAAGGATTTTCAATTGCGGGATCTGACCAGAAGTTTTATTGGGCAGAAACAAAAATAGTGGATGGAAAAGTAGCGGTTTATGCTCAGGAAGTTCCAAATCCTGTGGCGGTACGATACAATTGGGCAGACAATCCAGACGGGAATTTAACCAATGCATCAGGATTACCAGCTTCATCATTTAGAACAGATAATTGGAAAGGAATTACAGAAGGAAAAAAATAAAGAAATAATACATAATAAAATGAAAAAACAAAGTATCAATTTAAGGCAGTCTTTTGCGATAGCATTTTTTATTCTCACGAGTTATTGCAGTTCAGTAACAGCGCAGCAGATTATTGCTGTCAAGACAAAATCTAACGCACTAGTTTTACAAGTAACACCAGGAAAAGAAGTAAACGCCATTTATTTGGGTGAAAAATTAGCAAACGATTCAGATTATTCTAAAATACAAGCTCAGTTTCGTCAGGGAACAGATTACTCTGGTATTTATAATGCGGCTTACACAGCATCTGGATCTAAAAATTTATTAGAACCTGCAATCACAGTTACACATGCTGACGGAAATACTTCTTTGGATTTGCTATATGTAAGTCACAAAACAAATACTGTTGGCACAGGAATTTCTCAAACAGAAATCACGCTTAAAGATCCTGTGTATCCGGTTGAAGTTCATTTGTTTATTCAGGCTTATTTCGATACAGATGTTATCGAGCAATGGACCACTATTCAGCACAATGAAAAAGGAAGCATTACTTTAAATAAATATGCTTCGGCTAATTTATATTTGAAAGGATACCAAAACTTCTATCTAAATCAATATCACGGTGACTGGGCAAAAGAAATGCAACCGGAAGAATCAAAATTAACCCACGGAATCAGGGTTTTAGATACTAAATTAGGTTCTCGTACCAATTTATTTCAGCCATCTGTATTTATGGTTTCTTTAGACAAACCAGCAACTGAAGATGAGGGGAAAGTTTTGTTTGCAGGTTTAGAATGGTCGGGTAATTTTAGAACCGATTTAGAATTAGATCCATTGAATAATCTTCGTATTATTTCGGGAATCAATAATGCGGCGGCAGCTTATAAATTGGCTAAAAGCGAAGTTTTTACAACGCCTAAATTTTGGTACACTTTATCATCAAAAGGAAAAGGTACTGCAAGCCGTAATCTGCACGATTGGTCAAGAAATTATAAAATCTTAGACGGAAAAGAAAATCGTTTAACATTATTAAATAACTGGGAAGCAACCTATTTTAATTTTGATGAAGAGAAATTGAAAGTTTTAATCGCCGATAGTAAAAAACTAGGAGTTGATATGTTCTTGTTGGATGATGGTTGGTTCGGAAATACTTATCCTCGTAACAATGACGACGCTGCTTTAGGAGATTGGGATGTCAATAAAAAGAAACTGCCAAACGGAATTGGAACTTTGGTAAAAACTGCTAAAGATAATCAAGTGAAATTTGGAATCTGGATTGAACCGGAAATGGTAAGTCCTGCAAGTGATTTGTATAAAAAACATCCTGATTGGGTGATCAAACAGCCGGGAAGAGCAGAACACTATTTCCGTAATCAATTGGTTTTAGATTTAGCAAATCCGAAAGTTCAGGATTTTGTTTATGGAGTTGTAGATAATCTTTTTACTGAAAATCCAGAATTGGCTTATATTAAATGGGATTGTAATGCTGTGATTTATAACGCTTATTCTAATTATTTAAAAGACAAACAGAATAATTTTTACACCGATTACGTAAACGGATTGTACAAAGTGCTGGAGCGTATTCGCGTAAAATATCCAAAAGTGCCAATGATGCTTTGTTCTGGCGGTGGCGGAAGAGTAGATTATGCTGCTTTGAAATACTTTACTGAATTCTGGCCAAGTGACAATACAGATCCTTTAGAGCGTGTATACATGCAATGGGAATACTCGTATTTTTATCCTGCGCTTACTATCGCGGCACACGTTACAGACTGGGGGAAACAACCTCTAAAATACCGTACAGACGTAGCTATGATGGGAAGATTAGGTTTTGATATTGTAGTAAAAGATTTAAATGAGAAAGATTTGGCTTTTACCCAAAAAGCAATTAAAAACTATAACGAATTAAGCAATACCATTTGGCAAGGAGACCAATATCGTTTACAGAATCCTTGGGGTAATGATGCGGCTTCGGTTATGTTTGTAAATAAAAACGGAAATGAAGCTGTAGTTTTCAGTTATTCGGTTAATTCGAGATACGAAGCAGGAACACATCTTCCAATTAAATTAAAAGGATTACAGGCAGGACAAAACTATAAAGTCGAAGAAATCAATGTATATCCGGATAAAAAAGCAGTAGTAGAAACTGCTGTATATTCGGGCGATTTTTTAATGCAGGTTGGGATTAATCCGAATGTTACTGCATCAAACAGCAGTGTTGTTTTAAAAATTACTAAGGCCTAAACTAAATTTCAAACATTAGTATATATTTGTAATACAATATTTTCTAAATAAATACCTATTAAAACCGTTTATGAAGCAAATTATTCAGCAGATCAAAAATCTTGAATCTATAAATTCCTTATCTAAACATGAGCAATTGGTTCAGGGAATAATTAATGCCATTGATGAAAAGGTAGTCGTAAAAGGCGATTTACTTCCTTCTGTAAACACTTTTATTAGTGAATTGGGTTTTGCAAGAGAAACCATCGCAAAGGCTTACAAAGAACTCGTGCACAGAGGAATTATCGAATCGAAAAACCGATTGGGTTATTTTGTGGCGACCAATGATGTAAAGCAAGAGTTAAAAGTGGCATTGCTAATATTTGCTTTTGATATTTTTCAGGAAATGTTTTACGAGAATTTTAGAAAAGGACTTGGTAAAAATGTGCAATTGGACATTTTCTTCCATCATAATAATTTTGATACTTTCGAAAATATAATTCAAAGTATAAAAGGAAAATACGGAATGTTTGTTATCGCTCCAATTCCGAACAAAAAAACACCTGCTGTCTTAAAACAATTGCCAACAAACAGAGTATTGCTGGTAGATCGTTTTATAGAAACAGATGAAGATTATAATTATGTTGCACAAGAGTTTGGAGATTCGTCTTACAATGCTTTTGTGCAGCTTAAAGATAAAATTAAAAAATACGATGAACTTGTTTTCTTCTTTAAGCCATCGTCTGCAGAACCTAATGAGATCTTGAATTCGTTTAAGAGATTCATGAAAGATCATGACATCAAAGGTGTAATTAAAGAAGAATATACATCGGGTTCTCTGGAAAAAGGAAAAGTGTATTTTACCATTCACAATCTGGAACTTTGGGAAATGCTGAAAGACTCCAAAATCAAAGGACTTAAGATAGGTAAAGACATTGGTTTTATTTCGCACAATGATGATATCGTAAAAGAGATTATTTTTGACGGTGTAACGACATTCTCAACAGATTTCTCAGAAATGGGACGAAGAGCAGCTGATTTTGTGTTGAATAGAAAGAAAACACAGGAAATCATTCCAACAGTTCTTATTGATAGAAATTCGCTGTAATTTATGAATGTTTTATCGATTGTTAGTTTCTTACTGATTACGGGTTTAGTTGCTGTCATCTCAGCAATAAAAACGCGAAAAAAAAAGGTACAAACCACAAGCGGACTTTTTTTTGCAGATCATAACAATAACTTTTTTATAGTTGGAGGTGCTTTGCTTCTTAGTAATATAAGCGCCAATCAGTTTATAGGCGAAAACGAATCTATTTACACCAACAACATGAGCGTTATGGCATGGGGCGTGAGTTCTGTGCTGGCAATGCTTTTGGTTGCTGAGTTTTTTCTTCCAATTTACTTTCGAACCGGTGCAATGACAATTCCTGATTATTTGGGAAAACGTTACGATCAATCGACGAAAAGACTTGTATCGATTATATTTCTATGTAGTTATATTGTTAATTTACTTCCTGCTGTATTATACGGCGGTGCAGTAGCGTTGACTGGAATGTTTAATTTTTTAGGTCCGTTGCAATTAACGTATTGGCAGAATATCTGGATTATGGTCTGGCTGATAGGACTTACAGGCTGTGCGTATTCTGTTTTGGGAGGTTTAAGAGCCATATCGATTAGTGATACTGTTTTGAGCGTTGGTTTGTTGACTATTGGTGTTGCATTTCCTTATTTTGGATTTAAATTCTTAGGAAACGGAGATTGGTTCAAAGGACTTCATATTCTGCTTACAGAAAATAAAGAGCATTTAAATGCAATTGGCGGGCCTCATGATGAAATTCCGCTCAGCACGATTTTTACAGGTATGTTTATCATGAATCTGTATTATTGGGGAATGGAGCAATTTATTGTCCAGCAGGCACTTTCTGCAAAAAGTTTATCTCATAGCCAGAAAGGTATGGGGTTAGCTTGTTTAGGAAAGCTCTTATGTCCTTTTATTATCAATATTCCTGGATTGGTTGGAACTCATCTTTATAAAAATCTAGAAAATACAGCAGAAGTTTTCCCTCTTGTTATCAAGGATACCATGCCTGGAATCATGATTGGTCTTACCGCAGCTGTGGTTCTTGGAGCAGCAATAAGTACTTTTAACGCAGGACTTAATAGCAGCAGTACGTTGTTTGTTCTTAATCTTTATAAACCTTGGTTAGAAAAAAGAAATAAAGAAGTGACAGAGAAACATCTGGTTTACACAGGACGTAAATTTGAGATTATTGTTTCAGCTTTGGCTATGTTTTCAGCACCATTCATCATTTTTAGTAAAGCTGGTTTTTACACTTACTTGCAGCAATTAGGCGGTATGTTTTGTGTGCCTATTTTTACCATTATTCTGATTGGTTTTGTATTTAAAAAAGTACCGCCTCAAGCAGCAAAAACAGGTATGATTTTTTTCATTTTGAGCTACATTATTTTCAATTATGTATTGGACATTAAATTGCATTATCTGCATATGCTGGCTCTTTTGTTTATTCTGACTTCATTTTGTATGTTATTGGTTTCTAGATTTTATCCTGCTTATCAGTACACCGAAATCAAACTAGAATCGCTTGAATTATCGCCTTGGAAGAATCGCTATTGGTATTTTGCTTTATTGATTATTGGTATGATAAGTATCTTTACTTTATTCTCTAAATGGGGAATAGCTTAGTAAAGGTACAGAGGTTCTGAGGGACAAAGGTTCAAAGGTTTATTTGTAGAGACGCACTTCAGTGCGTCTTTTTTTATGTTTTAGTTAAACCTAACAGGTTTTAAAACCTGTTAGGTTTAATTAATAGAACATATATTGAAAAGTTTTTTATTAAAAAGATGCATTTTGCATGTCTTTTAAAGGATAAATTTATTTAGAATGAGCTCCTTGAATTTGTACACTTTTTTCCTTGGTTTTAATTGCAGTACATCTTTTTTTTGTCTGACATTTCTTTAAATTATCATATCCTTTATTTTCTTTTTCCTTTTTTAGTTGCCGTATTTGTGGCAAAGCCGAAATAAATCAATAAAAAAAATAGCAAATTCTTAAAACATAAATTTGGATGTAATGAAAATATTTGTATGTTTGTAATGTTGTAGTATAGTATAGTATAAGTCAATTCGTTTTCTCGTATTTTAAATGCTCAATAAAGAACAAAAAACTAACTAACTAATTTATTAACTAAAAACCAAATTATTATGAGAATTGCAATAAGATACTTATGCTTCTTAGTAGTTATGTTGTATGCCGGCACACTTTACTCCCAAACCATAACTGGTAAAGTTAAGGATGAACAAAATTTACCTTTACCAGGAGCAACTATTCAGGTTAAAGGTACTCAGAATTCAACAGTAACAGACATTGATGGTAGTTACAAATTATTAAACGTAAAATCTGGCTCCACACTAGAATTTAGTTTTATTGGATTTGATAAGCAAACTGCCATTGCAAACAAGTCTGAAATTAATATCTCTTTGACTCCAAGCACTCAGGAACTGACTGAAGTGGTAATAGTTGGAGCGGCTATGAAAAAAGGAAATCTAACAGGTGCTGTAAGCAGTGTTTCTGGAGATAAACTTAGAGAGGTTCCTACTCCAAACGTAGTACAGGCGTTGCAAGGCCGTGCTTCAGGGGTATATGTGCAGCAAAGTGCAGTGCCTGGCCAAACGGGTACAATAAGAATTAGAGGAAATAATTCTCTAAACTTTGGCGGTAACCCAATATTTGTAATTGACGGTTTGGTTACCGACAGTAATTTTGAAAACATAAATCCTGACGATATTGCAAGTATGGAAGTTCTTAAAGATGCTTCTGCTACTGCATTATATGGTTCAAGAGCTGCAAATGGAGTAATTGTAATTACAACAAAAAAAGGTTCAAGATCAGGAGAAGCAAAAATACAGTATGATACATGGACTGGTGTATCTGAATTTGCAAGAACTATTCCGTTAATGAATGGCCAACAGTTATTTGATTTGAGAGTTGACGCTTATGCAAATCGTTATATGGATGAGAATCCTGGAGCCGATCGTGCAGCTTATATTAATCAGATTAAATCAGATGGTTCGACTGTGTTTGCGCCTTACGAGTTAGAATCATACAGAACTGGTAAAAGCTACAATTGGCTAGATCAGGTAACGCGTTCAGGTTTTCAAACAAATCATAATTTAAGCTTTAGCGGAGGAGGAGAAAAAGGAACTTATTTTGTGAGTTTCAATTATGTTGATCAGAAGGGACTTCTTAAAAACTCTGATTTTAAAAGATATAATGGAAAAATTAACCTTACGCAGGATTTAAAATCATGGTTGCAGTTTGGTACCAATACTACTTTTTCAAGAAGCGAAAGCAACTATCAGGAAGGAAGTGCTTTTGGTGTGGCATTGGGAGCAAACCCGTTATTGCCTATTGACTCAAAAGCTACTTATCTGAGATATGGTGAAGTATTTGACCAAAATCTTTACAATCCGATAATAAGTCTTGATATCATAAATTCAAGTTCACGCAATAGACTTACAAGCAGTAATTTTTTAAGTGCAAAACCAGTAAAAGGACTTGATATCAGAACGAATCTTTCTGTGGATGTTATAGATCAAGCAAATTTTGATTATGTGCCAAGTTACACGGGTCAGTCACTCAGAAATTCTATGAATGGAGAAGCACATCATTACAGATATTCGCAATTAAATTATCAATGGGATAATACTGTAAGTTATAGTAAAGTTTTTGCTGAAAAGCATGACGTAAGTATAATGGGAGGATTTTCTGTAATGAGTAATTCAGGTAATAGTACAGATGTAAGAGCTCGAGGGTTTGTGAGTGATGATTTGACATATATGGCATTATCAGGAGCCTATCAAAAAGACAATGCACAGTTAGGATCGAATTTTACAGATTATACAAACCAATCGTATTTTGCAAGAGCTAACTATACTTTTGATGGAAAGTATAATATTACAGGTACAATAAGAAGAGATGGTTCTTCTAAATTTGGTCCTAATAACAAATGGGGAACCTTTCCTTCTATAGCAGGAAGCTGGGATATTGGTAAAGAAAATTTCCTTTCAGGATTTGAAAAATTAAGCCAACTTAAGTTTCGTGTAGGTTATGGTATGGTAGGAAATCAGAATGTAGATGCTTACAGATACTTTGCATTATATAATGCGCAAGTGAGTAATAATTCTGGAACTTACGTGTCTGATAATTACATCGATAATTTCGATTTAAGATGGGAAAAACAAAAGCAATTTAATATTGGATTAGATGCTGGTTTTTTCCAAAACAGACTTACTGCAAGTGCTAATTACTTTCATATAAATAATGATGATCTTTTGATGTTGCGTAATATGCCAGTTTCATCAGGATATAAATACAAGCTAGATAATATCGGTTCTACAACAAATGAAGGTATAGAATTAGAACTTAGCGGAGATATTATTAAAAACAAAGATTTTAAATGGAATGTTTCTGCTAATATATCATCGGCAAAAAATAAGGTTACAAAACTTTATGGAGATGCTACAGAGATATACAACTTAGGTGGTTATAGTAACAATGAAATCCAACGTACAGGGAACTTTTTCTTAGGGAAATCAGTAAACACAGTTTATGTATTTCAATATGATGGTATTGCACAGCAAGGAGAAGATCTTAGTAAAGTAAATTATGGAAGCCGAACTGTTCAGCCAGGAGATATTAAAATTAAAGATCGTAATGGAGATGGCGTAATAAACGATCAAGACAGATATGTGGTTGGCGATTTGAATCCTGATTACTATGGTGGTTTTTCTACAGATCTTAATTATAAAGGTTTTGGATTAAATGCAGTATTTGCGTATTCAATAGGAGGTAAGAGACCAAGCGGTACTTATGAAAGCTATATGAACTCTGGAGGAATGAGTGCAGCACATACAGATCTTTTGGATCGTTGGACTCCAACAAACACAAATACAGATGTACCAAGAGCGTATTATGGAGGAGGAAGATATACTTTAGGAGAAACAGATAAAGCAATACAAGATGCTTCATTCCTAAGATTAAATGCACTAACATTATCATATACATTACAAGACAAAGTTGCAGAAAGTGTTTTTCTTAAAAATTGCAGGTTTTATGTAACGGGATCGAATCTATTTATTATAACTAAATACAAAGGTTATGATCCTGAGGGAGGAGATTCTTATCCTTTATCTAGAATGGTAGTTCTAGGATTAAATGTATCTCTTTAATCAAATTAATTCTAAAAATTATTTTTATGAAAGCAAAAATTATAGCCTTTATGGCCCTAGCAATATTATCAGCTTCATGTTCTTCAGATTTTTTAGATGAAGAGCCTAAAAGTTCACTTACTGCTGCACAAGCATATGGCAGTTTAGGTAAAATAGAGCCTGTTCTTTTGGGAGCTATTACAAATTGGAGAAATATGCAAAAAGACCGTGCGGGACTTTACACTTCTCTTGGTACAGACGAAGCGCAACAAGGAGCTTTGCAGGTAACCGGAGATGCAAACCAAGCGGGACTTGATTTGTACAATGGATTCTTAAGTCAGGAGAATCAAGCAATTGGACAATTGTGGAATGACAGATGGCCAGTAATCGAAGTAGCGGCGCAATCTATCAGAGCTTTAGGAATTAATACCGAAGATGATAGCGCAAAACGCGATCTTTTAATGGGTGAAGCTAGTTTTTTAAGAGCAACATTAATGTTTGAGCTTACGCAATATTGGGGAGAAATACCTATTAATGATAAAGCAAAATCGGCAGAATATGGACTAAAACGTCAGCCTTTGCCATTGGTTTATTCTTATATAGTTGCCGATTTAGAAAGAGCAGTAGAAAAACTTCCTGTAACACAAAGCAATCCTGCATTTCCCGCAAAAGGTGTGGCACAGGCACTTTTAGGAAAAGTATATCTATATGCTCCAGAAGCATCAGGATACCGTGATTATAACAAAGCAAAACAATGGTTTGAAGAAGTTATTAAATCTGGAAAGTACAGTTTATCACCTAATTACGCAGATGTTTTTAGCCCAGACCATGCTAATTCTTCAGAATCTTTATATGAATGGCAGTATAATAATAACTGGCCAGATAACAACCAGATACAATGGCAGACAGGTTCAAGAGTTTTAGCCAATATGGATCAATATGCTTATTTTGGAGGTTACGATCTTATTCTTCCTACTCAATATTGCTATAAAGACAAAACGGCTGGAGGAATATGGGAAGCTGGTGACACACGTAAAGCTGCCAGTATCCGTTATGATTTTACTTATAAAGGAGTTACGCCAACACTTCCTGCTGGTTTTGGTGGTGATGAGCTGGATCCGCACATTAAAAAATACGAAGATATTCGTGTAGATGGAAAACAATCATTTTGGAATTCAGGTAAAAATAAAGCTTATATCAGATACTCTGATGTATTGCTTAACTACGCAGAATGTTTAAATGAATTAGGAAGCACAACAGAAGCTGAAAGTTATGTGAATCAAGTTCGTACAAGAGCTTTTGGAGGAACATTGCCGGCAGGAATGGCTTGGAGCGGACTTTCTCAAACGCAGTTTAGAGATCAAATTCTAGATGAGCGTATGCGTGAATTAGCTTTTGAAGGATGGAGAAGAATGGATCTTATTCGTACAGGAAAATTGGTAGAATTGGTAGGTGCTCGCAACAAATGGGCAAAACAAAACGGTACAATTGCCGCTTTTCATAACCGTTATCCTATTCCTATCGGAGAGATCAAATTAAATGAAGAGATTGGTCCAGAGGATCAGAATCCAGGTTATTAATATCCCTTACGCACACTATAATATAATTTTTATTTTTTTGGTTCATGTGGTTCGGTTAATGCCACGGTTTTGATTTGTAATGCCATTTTGGGTATAGGTTGTAACAGTACTGAGTTCTTCTGTTCGAAAAAAGCTTATTCCAAAATGGCATTCTTATTTCTTATAATTCAACAATTTTTAATCATTCAAATAACAGTATGAAATTTTATACTTATCAGGTTTACCTCTATTTATTTGTTCTAAATGCCATTTCGTTCAATTTTTACGCTCAGAATAAAGTAAGCTTAAACTCTTCTGATATTGTTTGGAAGGTAAAACCACTAGCAGAAATAGGGAGAGATAGTCTTAAAATGTTTACTCCAAATTATGCTGATGCCGACTGGGTAAAAGCAGTTGTTCCTGGCACAATCTTTAACTCTTATGTTGTTAGCGGATTAGAAAAAGACCCTAATTTTGGAGACAATATATATCAGGTCGATAAATCAAAATACGATCGCAGTTTTTGGTATCGTTCTGAATTTACTATTCCAGAAGATTTTACCAAAGAAATCATTTGGCTCAATTTTGAAGGTATAAACCGCGAAGGAGAAATTTACCTTAACGGAAAAAGAATAGCCGTTTTAAGCGGTATGATGCAACGCGGTAAATTTGATATTACAAAGCTTGTAAACCGTAAAGCAAAAAATGTCTTAAACATTTTAGTAAGCATTCCAAAACAGCCATTAAATAACTTCGGAAGCCCAACTTACATTTCAAGTGCAGGATGGGATTGGATGCCTTATGTGCCAGGATTAAATTCTGGAATTACAGACGACGTTTTTTTAACCAATACAGATAAAGTCACCATTGCAGATCCTTGGATTCATACCAATCTGCCAACCAATGCACGTGCAGATCTGGAAGTAAAAGTAGATTTGAAAAATACCTCTTCACAAAATCAGGAAGGAGTACTAACCGGAGTGATAATGCCAGGAAACATAACGTTTTCTAAAAAAATAAATCTGGATGCTGACGGAATTACAAGTGTAAAACTGACCAAAGAACAGTTTCCGGAACTTTCTATCCAGAATCCTAAATTATGGTGGCCAAACGGTTATGGCGATCCTAATTTATATACCTGTCAGTTTACTTTCAAAATTGGAAATGTAGTTTCAGATAGTCAAAAAATAACGTTCGGAATTAAAAAATATACTTACGATACAGAAGGTGGCGTTTTGCATATTGCCATAAACGGAAAACGTGTTTTCTTAAAAGGAGGAAACTGGGGAATGAGCGAATATATGCTTCGTTGCAGAGGTGAAGAATACGATCTTAAAGTAAAACTTCATAAAGAAATGAATTACAATATTATTCGTAACTGGCTGGGCTCAACAACTGACGAAGAGTTTTACCAAGCCTGTGATAAATATGGTATTATGGTTTGGGATGATTTTTGGCTAAATGCCAATCCGAATCTGCCATTAGACATTCATGTTTTTAATAATAATGTAATTGAAAAAATAAAACGCGTTAGAAATCACGCCAGTATTGCCATTTGGTGTGGGAATAATGAAGGTCTTCCGCAGCCACCGCTAAATGGCTGGATTGCCGAAAATATTAAAACTTTTGACAACAATGACCGTTATTATCAGCCTTGTTCCAATACAGGAAACTTAAGCGGTAGCGGACTTTGGGGTAATAAAGATCCGAGATTTTATTTTACAAAATATCCGGAACCTTATGCAGGAACAGGCGATGGGCCAAGCTGGGGGTTAAGATCTGAAATTGGTACAGCTGTTTTTCCGAACATTGAAAGCTTTAAAAAGTTTATTCCGGAAAAAGACTGGTGGCCAAGAAACGACATGTGGGACAAACATTTCTTTGGACAAAAAGCCTTTAATGCCACGCCGGATAATTATGATAAAAGCATTACAGAGCGTTACGGCAAACCAAATAATCTGGAAGAATATACCAGAAAAGCACAGCTTTTAAACATAGAAACCAACAAAGCCATGTACGAAGGATGGCTCGATCATATGTGGGAAGATGCTTCTGGAATTATGATCTGGATGAGTCAGTCTTCGTATCCAAGTATGGTTTGGCAGACTTACGATTACTATTATGATTTAACGGGAGCTTATTGGGGGGTAAAATCGGCTTGCGAACCTATGCATATTCAGTGGAGTCCTGTAGACAATTCGGTAAAAGTAATCAATACGACAGGAACCGATTTTAAAAATCTGAAAGCCGAAGCTGTTGTGTATAACTTAGATGGAAAATCGGTAGCAAAATACAAACAAAATGCTGTAGTAGATTCTTATTCTAATACGGCGGTAGAAAGCTTTGTGATTCCGTTTTATTCCAATCAGAAAGATTTGGCTTTTCAAAAAAATGTTATGGCATCTTCTACCGATGGAGGAAATACCAGAGATGTTGCAGACGGAGATTCAAACACGCGCTGGGCAAGTAATTCCACAGATAAGGAATGGATTTATGTAGATCTTGAAAAGGACTATATTATCAATCGTGTCGTTTTAAATTGGGAAAATGCTTATGGAAAAGAATACAAAATCCAGATCAGTTCAGATGCGCAAAATTGGACAGATGTGAGTATTATTAAAGACGGAAAACAAGGCCTTCAAACTATTTCGTTTGATGAAACAAAAGGCCGTTACGTTCGAATGTTAGGAATAAAACGTGGTTCTGGATGGGGATATTCATTATACGACTTCAAAATTTTTGGAGCAGAAACCAATGTTGATACTTCCGATTTAAGTCCGGTGCATTTTATTCGATTAAAATTAAAAGATGCTTCAGATAAATTAATCAGTGAGAATTTTTATTGGAGAGGTACCAATATGAAAGATTTTACAGAATTGAATAAACTGCCAAAAGCAAACGTAAATGTTTCCAGCAAAGTCACAAAACAAAACGGGAAATACTTGATAAAGTCAAAAGTTTCAAGTCCGTCGGGAATCGCTTTTGGAATTCAGATTCAAGCCTTGAATGAAAAATCTGGAACTCAAATATTACCGGCAATTGTGAGTGACAGTTATTTCACTTTATTAAAAGGAGAAAGCAAAGAAGTGACAATCGAATTTGATGAAACAGCTTTAAAAAATGGTGAAAAACCAATTGTAAAAGCGATTCCTTATAATAAATAATCAGTTTCAAATCCTGCAAGGTTTTTAAAACCTTGTAGGTATGATTTGAGAACAAGAGATTCTCAATGTAAATCTGTCAAGTTTATTACATATCAGAAAGCGATTAATTAAATACAATTTGCCATAGATTAAAAATCATTTCCAATCCTTTTAATCTGTGGCTAAAAACCACAAACAATCATGAATATCAAACAAATTATAACACTGCTTTTTATACTAATGCCATTATTAGGCTATTCGCAAAGCAACCCGTTGGAGTTATGGTATACCAAACCAGCAGCTCAATGGGAAGAAACACTGCCATTAGGAAATGGTCGATTAGGACTTATGCCTGATGGCGGAATTACAACCGAAAAATTAGTTCTAAACGAAATTACCTTGTGGAGCGGATCTCCGCAAGATGCCAATAATTACAAAGCCTACAGTTTTTTGCCTCAAATTAGAGAATTGTTATTAGCGAATAAAAATAAAGAAGCCCAAAAACTAATCGATGAACATTTTATCTGTACAGGAGCAGGTTCTGGAAGCGGAAATGGAGCTGATGTACCATTTGGCGCCTATCAGGTTTTGGGAGATATGACGTTGAATTTTGATTATAAAACCAAATCAAAAGCTCAAAATTACACTAGAAACCTAGACATACAAACTGCAGTAGCTGCGACTCAATTTACAATTGACGGTGTAACGTATAAACGTGAATATTTTACGGGATTTGGTGATGATGCTTCTTTTATCAGATTGACGTCAAGTAAAAAAGGAAAGTTGAATTTTACTGTCCAGCTGAGACGACCAGAGCGTTTTAAAACGGAGAATGGCACTGATAATTCACTAGTAATGACTGGTCAGTTGAATAACGGAACTGATGGAAAAGGAATGAAGTATGAAGTAAAGGTAAAAGCCCAAATTACAGATGGAAATGCAGTTTATGCCAATAATGCAATTGAAGTAAAAAATGCAACAGAAGTCGTGCTCTTTATTTCTGCGGGAACAGATTATAAAGATAAAAATTTCGAATCTTCAGTAGATAAAATTCTAACTGCAGCAATGCAGAAGAAATATCAGGATCAGAAGAAAAAGCATATTGAAAACTACCAAAAGTTATTCAATCGTGTGACTTTGAGTTTCGGAAAATCACCACAAAAAACACTGCCTACAAATGAGCGTTTAGATGCTTTTGTTAATCAGCCAGATTTAGATACAGCGCTTCCTGTTTTATTTTATCAATACGGCCGTTATTTGAGCATTAGCAGTACCAGATTAGGATTGTTACCGCCAAACTTACAGGGATTATGGGCAAAAGATGTGCAAACGCCATGGAACTCGGATTATCATTTGGATGTAAACGTTCAGATGAATCATTGGGCATTAGAAACAGCCAATTTATCAGAATTAAATCTTCCTCTAAAAGATTTGACTAAAGCGATTGTGCCAAATGGAGAAAAAACGGCCAAAGCCTATTATAATGCTGATGGTTGGGTAGCACATGTTATTACCAATGTTTGGGGCTTTACAGAACCCGGAGAAAGTGCTTCTTGGGGAATCACAAAATCAGGATCAGGCTGGTTGTGTAATAATTTGTGGAGTCATTATTTGTATACCAATGATCAGGCTTATTTAGCTGAGATTTATCCGGTTTTAAAAGGAGCAGCGCAATTTTATAAAAGCATGCTGGTAAAAGATCCGGAAACAGGCTGGTTGGTAACGTCACCATCTGTATCTCCAGAAAATTCATTTTTGCTTCCAAATGGAGATGCATCTCATGTTTGTATGGGACCTACAATCGACAATCAGATTATTCGCGAATTATTTAATAATGTTATAATAGCGTCAAAAAAACTTGGATTGGATAATGATTTAAGTGTTGAATTGGAGAAACAATTAAAATTATTACCGCCTCCAGGAGTTATTAGCCCTGACGGAAGAATCATGGAATGGCTAAAAGATTATAAAGAAGAAGATCCGCAACACCGTCATATTTCTCATTTGTATGGATTATATCCAGGATCTTTGATTACTCCAGAAAACAAACCTGAACTTGTCGATGCAATTAAAAAAACACTTGAAGTAAGAGGAGACGATGGAACAAGCTGGTCAATTGCATACAAAATGCTGTTTTGGGCTCGTTTAAAAGATGGAAACAGAGCTTATAAATTATTTAAGACCATACTTAGGCAAACAAAGGATACCAATATTAATTATGGTCCTGGCGGTGGTGTGTATGCAAATTTACTTTCTGCAGGGCCGCCATTTCAAATTGATGGAAACTTTGGTGCATCTGCTGGAATTGGCGAAATGTTAATTCAAAGCCACGCTGGATTTATAGAATTATTGCCTGCAATGCCAGATGCTTGGTTAAAAGAAGGAGAAGTAAAAGGACTTAAAGCTGAAGGAAACTTTACTATAAATATGAAATGGGAAAAAGGTAAAGTGGCGAAATATGAAGTTTTATCTCCTGTACCAACAAAGGTGAAAGTAAAAGTGAATGGTGAATTGAAAGAGATCACTTCTTCTAAATTGTAATTTATAAAGTTTAGTTATACCTGATAGGTTTTTAAAACCTGTCAGGTATAAAACATTGATTGAATTGCCTCCAGCTTTAGCTGGAGGTTTATAAGAGTCTATTAAACAAAGGGCTTTAGCCAAAATCGTAGTGTTTTGGCTAAAGCCTTATTTGAATCTAATTTCAATAACCTACAGCTAAAGCTGGAGGCAATTCAAAAAAATGAAATCATATTTCAAAATCTTTAAAAAATGAATCTCAATAAAATAATACTTTGTGGTGCTATCTTGAGTTCTATAATTCTTGGAGCGCAAACTAAAGAAAAAATCACTTCACATGTAAATCCGTTTATTGGAACGGGAGCAGCACACGGTTCGCCGCTTTCTGGAAATAATTATCCTGGTGCTACAGTGCCATTCGGAATGGTACAGCTGAGTCCAGACACCCGAAACACACCAGATTGGAGCGTTGCTTGTGGTTATAATTATAACGATACCACTATTGCAGGTTTTAGTCACACGCATTTAAGTGGAACAGGAGTAGCCGAATTATTTGATGTAATGCTAATGCCTTTCAGTGGTGCTATTGTAAAAGAAGAAACGGGGCAGAATGCTTATCAATCTAAGTTTACACATGATAAGGAATTTGCAAAACCGGGTTATTACAGTGTAGAACTTTTAGATTATCAAATAAAAGCCGAATTAACAGCAACAACTCATGCGGGTTTTCACAAATACAGTTTTCCTAAAAATAAAGAAGCACATATCATTGTTGATTTAGATCATTCGATGAAAAAATCAGATTGGAATACTCGAATTATTGCGTCTCAATTATCATTTCCAAATGATCATACTATTGAAGGATTTCGAATTATTACGGGTTGGGCACCTATGCGAAAAGTATATTTTCATGCTGAATTTTCACAGCCCATAATTCGCAATCATATCACAGATGGTGGTAATGTTTATGACAATGCAAAAGTGGTTAATGGTAATGCAATTAGGGCAATATTAGATTTTGATAATTCAAAACAGCAGGAAATTTTGGTAAAAGTTGGAATTTCTGCCACAAGTATTGAAAATGCGCGTTTGAATGTGCAAACCGAAATTCCAGCTTGGGATTTTGACGGAATAATTAACAATGCAGATGCCGTTTGGGAAAATGAATTGAGCAAGATAAAAATTGATGGAACAGAAGAACAAAAACAGATTTTTTATACCGCTTTGTACCATACATTCATTCAGCCGAATACATTATCAGATGTGAGTGGAGATTATCCAGCGGCCGATTTTACAGTTAGAAATTCATCCAAGCCTTATTATACAACATTTTCTTTATGGGATACGTATCGTGGCGCACATCCTTTATATACTTTGATTCAACCCGAACGAACCGCTGATTTTGTAAACAGTATGCTGGCATATTACAAAGTTTTTGGCTATTTACCAATCTGGCAGCTATGGGGACAGGAAAATTACTGTATGATTGGCAATCATGCTATTCCGGTTATTGTGGATGCTGTACTGAAAAAAATCCCAGGAATTGATGCCGAAGAAGCCTTTGAAGCCGTAAAGAATTCATCATTGCGAGAACATCCCGGATCGCCATTCGATATTTGGGAAAAGTATGGATATATTCCAGAAAATTTAAAATCACAGTCGGTTTCATTGACTTTAGAAATGGCTTATGACGATTGGTGTGTGGCCGAATTGGCAAAAAAACTCGTTAAAATCGATGATTATAACCATTTTGCAAAACGTTCTCAGTTTTATAAAAATCTGTATGATAAAGAAATAAGTTTTTTCAGAGCAAAAGATGACAAAGGCAATTGGATTGGTCCATTTGATCCTTTAAAATATGGCGCTAATGGTGGTTATCCGTTTACTGAAGGAAATGGCTGGCAGTACTTTTGGTATGTTCCGCAAGACGTAAAAGGACTTGTAAATTTGGTTGGAGGAGATCATGCCTTTACCAAAAAACTAGATACTTTTTTCACATTAGAAGACAAGCCAGAAGAAGTAAATGATAATGCTTCGGGTTTTATTGGCCAATACGCACACGGAAATGAGCCAAGTCATCATATTGCTTATTTATACAATTATGCAGGTCAGCCTTGGAAAACTCAAAAATATACTGCTGATATATTGAAGAAAATGTACAATACGACCTCTTCGGGTTATTCTGGTAATGATGATTGTGGTGAACTTTCGGCTTGGTATATTTTTAGTGCAATGGGATTTTATCCTGTTAACCCAGCAAGCAGTACTTATATTATAGGTTCTCCGCTGTTGAAAGAAGCTTCTATTGAATTGAAAAACGGAAAGACTTTTAAAGTTATTGCTAAAAATGTTTCAGATGAAAACATTTATATTCAAAGCGCTAAATTAAATGGTAAAACCTATAAAAAGACTTTTATTCACCAATCGGATATTGATAATGGCGGTATTTTAGAGTTTGTAATGGGATCTAAACCAAATAAAAATTGGGGAGTTAAACGAGACGATAAACCAATTAATTAAATAATTGATTTATTTTGTCATTCCGAGGAACGAGGAATCACAAAAGTGACTCGGCAAAGAAAAGACATATCGTTGCGGAATTACTAGTGCGATTCCTCGTTCCTCGGAATGACAAGATTGTCGAAATAAAAAGGTTTGATGATTAAATTCATAAAACCTTTTTATTTTTAAAAGATTCGACAGTTTTTTTACCTTATAGGAACACAATTTAATTATAAAAAATAAAAGGCTGTCAATTCTTTTTGCCCAGTCTTTTGGTTTTTATATCTGCATTTAAATAAGCCCCAGCGGGGCAAAATATTTATAGAAATTCAATCACGTACCTACAAAAGAGCTCCAGAGGAGCGAAATATAAAAGCTTTGTAAAAAGATGTCGCTCCGCTGGAGCTTTGTCCTCAATAATAAATACAATTACTATAAATATTTCGCTTCTCCGAAGCTAATCTTTATTTCCTATTTAAAATACTAACTTAAACTGAAACCGATTCCTCATTTTTTAATAATGAAAGATGTATGGTAACGCCTGAATGGCTTTTCTCTTCAGAAAGAACACTATTAAAAGTATGTTCAGCTTCGGCTTTTTTATTAAGACCTAGAAGACCTAATCCTTTCATGTACAAACAGTGAATTTTGTTTCGCTTGTCTAAATCATCTTCCCAAATCATAAGATCAGGAAGTGATACTGCAAAATAATCAATCGTAACATGATCGTTTACATGTTTTTCTGCATAAGCAACAAACTTCTCGAAACGTTTATTGGCTTCTGGAATATTGTTTAGTTTTAAGAAAGCCAATCCCTGATAGAAAATTTTATCCGGCTGCTGATCATTATAAAAAATCGCTGCTGTAGGTTCTTCTAATCCCTGAGTTGCTTTATGCCACCAGTTATTTGCTTCTTGTAAATTATTTTTCTTTTCAAAAGCTACTCCAAGCCAATAATGAATATCATTTTCTTGTGCTCCTGGCAGTTTTCCTTCACCTAAATTTTCAGGATAAATTTGAGCCTGTTCTAAAAGTTCAATCGCTTTATCATAATTCCCTTCAGTAATGTGCTGTTTAGCAATTTCGGTTAAAGAGATCAGGTATTGACCGCTTACTTTTCCTTCACCGCCTTCCCACGGATGGAAAATTCTATTTTGTATTAAAGTCAATGCTTTGTCGTGTTTGCCTAATAAGTTGTATAAAGCCGCTCTCTCTAAATACACATCATCTCTTTGAATAACCAATTCTAAATGTTTTTCTAAGAAAGCAAGTCTAAAGACCAAATCTCTGTTCAAACGTTTGTACAATTGATCTAATTCCATTAAAATTCTAGAATCTTCTGTGTCCAAAGAAAATGCTTTTTCTAAACTAGCCAGTGCTTTTTGTTCATCATTTAATTTATTGTAATATGCCAATGATAAGTTTCTATGAACAGTTGGAAACGTATCATCTATTGCCACCGATTTTTCCCAACACGAAATAGCATCATCATAAAATTTCGAAGCATACCAAAAGTTTCCTAAGTAATACAACGCTTTTGCATCATTTGTCTGTTTCTGAATCACTTCGGAAAGAACCAAAGCAGCCTCAATCTGATTTGGAAAACAATAATCCGGTTTCGCCTGAGAAGCCATTTGGAAACATTTTTCGGCTTGACCGAAATCATTTAACTTTTCATAAAATGAACCAGCAAAATACCAAGCTAATGGATACGTATTTTCATCTTTCAACCCTTCATTTAACAACGAAGCTGCTTCTGCATAAAAACCTGCTGCATTGTAGTCTAAAGCATACTCAATATAAGTATGAATGTTACTTCGAATAAGCGCATTTAGATAATCTAAATCCTTTTTATCGTTGCTCAAAAGATATTTTTCATATAATAAACCAAAATTAAAGCCGTCATTTTTTAAATAACTGTTGATCACTTCAACTGCTTTTTCTTTTTGATTTAACTTTCTAAGAAACGCTGCTTGTAAATGCACTGCTTTATGATCTTCGGTGTTTTTTGAAATAGCTTTTTTGATATGTTCCAATGCCAATTCATAATCGCCTTTTAAAGCGTCAAGCTGTGCCACATAAAAATAACCTTGATTTTGCCAAGCTGCATTCCATGTAGATTTGTAAAAAGCATCATAAGCCTGCTCATTTTTGTTTTGATATTTAAGGCAAAGTCCCAAATTAAAATAAGCCTCACCATCATACGGATTCGGATTTCGCTGTGTCAGCGTTTTGATTGCCGCTCTGAAATAAGGTTCGCTTTCTGCAAATTTTGCTCTTCTCATGAGCCATAATCCTATTGCATTGTTAGAACGAACATCGCCAGAATCACGTTTTAAAGCTTCTTCGTAATACGGAATAGGACTGTAAGTGGCGTGTCTATATTGCTCCAAATGCTGTGCCGTCAGGAATAATTGTTCGTTATTTTCGATGTCTTCTGGAGCAAGTGCAGGTTTTGCCGCTTCTGGAATTTCGTCTTCATTTTGTGCCTCGTAAACCCAGTCAACTAAAACTTTATCATCTGCATCGGTTACAGAAATCGATAAACCTTCTAAAGAAGAGTTATGATCAAAATCAATAGTTTCTTCAAATGAATTGTATGGAGAAGCATCGTACTGTTTTTGGAATAAAACAATATCGTTGTTTTTTAAAGCAACGGTTGTTTTTGGATAAACTCCTGTTGTGTATGCTTTAATGACTAATTTATTGTCAACACTTTCCAGATTAACCATCGCATTTTTAGTAGCATTTTTTACAACTCCTAAATCGCGATATGGCATGAAATATTGCGTAAATTCTTTTTGTTCGCCTGGCATAATCCAAGTAAAGTCAGGTTGATTATCAGTATAGACACCGCACATCAATTCAATATATGGTCCATCTTCATCAGTAAGATTGCGATCCCAAGCACGACCGAAATCGCCGTGTCCCCACGTCCATTGTTTTTTTCCTGGTGAAACATGATGATTGGCAACGTGAAGCAATCCACCTTTTGAGTCATTTTCGTAACCGCCAACAAAATTATATTTAGAAGCAATTGCCATATAAGATGTTGGAACGGGAATGTTTTTGTAACGAGAAATATCGGTTCCAGGAGAATAATCTACTTTATAATACGTTCCTTTTGCAATTGGGAAAGACGAAACATCACGTTTACCATGATCAAAAACAGCATTTACATCTGGCGGAAAAACAGATTGATAATCATCATTTACTTTTACAGCAGGATTTGCCCACCATAAAAAAGTCTGCGGGAAAGAGGTTCTGTTATATAATTGCGCTCTAATTTCTAGATAAGCCTTATCTGGATACAGTCGGAAACCGGCCATACCTTTGGTTCTAAACATACGTTCTACTTCGCTGCACCAAATTGTAGCGCTTCCGTCTTCATGTTCTTCGATTGTAAAATCAACAGGATCAAAAGTGGTCGGTCTATGGTGCTGTGGCCAGTTAAACTCGATTCCTCCCGAAATCCAAGGTCCAGTAAGCCCAACCAATGCAGGTTTTACCACTTGATTGTAATATACAAAATGACGTTCTTTGGTTTTGTCATAAGCCATATGAACACGCCCGCCAAGTTCTGGAAGAATCATTATTTTAACAAACTCGTTTTCAAGATAAACGGCTTGATATTCTTTGTTGGTTTTTTCGTCAGCGATTTTTTCAATAACCGGATAAGGATATACAGATCCGTTACTTCCCTGATAAACTCTTTTCTCAATAAATACAGGATTTTTTTCAGGTTTGCCCACCTCATAAGTTGGCAGGATTATTTTTTCCTTCCAAACATTTACTTTTTGCATGATGTAATGAAATTTAAATTATTGAATATTCTTTGATTCTTTATCAGAAACCATTAGTTTTTCAATCTCTTCGAGACTTTTGTTTTTGGTTTCAGGAAGTTTTTTGAATACAAACAAGAATCCTAAAGCACAGATAATCCCGTAAATCCAGAAAGTTCCAGATGTGCCTAAGTATTCGTTGAAGATTGGAAACGTTTGTACCAAAAGTGCAGATGCAATCCAGAGTGCAAATGTGGCAACAGACATTGCAACACCTCTGATTTGGTTAGGGAAAATTTCAGATAAAATAACCCATGTAATAGGAGCGAGGGACATGGCGTAAATAGCAATTGCTAATAAAACCAGTAATAATAATGGGAAACCAGTAACATTGGTATAATAAAAATACCCCAATAAAGCATAAATAATGGCAAGCGAAGCAGAACCAAATAGCATTAGTTTTTTACGTCCCAATTTATCTACAGTTCCCATGGCAACCAAAGTGAATACAAGATTAATGCTTCCTGTAATTACAATATTCATAAACAAATCGTTGATACTGTAACCTGCCGAAACAAAGATTTCCTGAGCATAGTTGAAGATAATGTTGATGCCGCACCATTGCTGGAAAGCAGCCAAAACAATTCCAATAACTAAAATTGGCAAAGCTTTTTTGTCAAACAGCATTTTGAAATCTGTTCCTTCTGTTTCTTCAGTAAAAGTTTCTTTTATCGTTGTAATTGCTTCTTTGGCGTAAGCCAATCCTCCAATTTTGGTCAAAGTACTTTCAGCTTTTTCATGACTGCCTTTTTTTGCTAAGTAGCGAGGACTTTCGGGAATCAAAAACATTAAAATAAAGAAAAGAACTGCAGGGAAAAATCCTGCCCAAAACATCCATCTCCAGCCTGTTTGTCCGTTCCATGAAGCTAAAATTTGCGCAGGAGAATAATCAGGAGGAATCACTTCTGTAATTAGCATATTGGTGATTTGTGCGGCCAAAATTCCAATAACAACCGTTAATTGGTTAATGGAAACAAATAATCCTCGGGTTTCCTGCGGCGCAATTTCTGCAATATATAAAGGAGAAATGGTAGAAGCGATTCCAATTCCGACTCCGCCGATGATTCGCCAGATAATGAATACGGTAAAGGTTTCTGAAGCTCCAGTTCCAAGAGCGCATAAGGAGAATAATACGGCAGCAACGATTAGTATAGGACGTCTTCCGTAACTGTCGGCTAATTTTCCTGCAACGGCCGCACCCGCGACGCAGCCTACAAGCGCACTGCTCATTGCCCAGCCTTGTAGAGCCGGAGAATTTGTAATACCGAAATAAAGTTCGTAAAATGGTTTTGCACCGCCGATTACAACCCAGTCGTAACCAAAGAGTAATCCGCCTAATGCCGCAACAAGGCTAATTGATAGTAAAAAGGTATAATTATAGTTTTTCATAAAAAGGTTTTATAGCTTTTGTAAAATTAGCGGAATAGGAACCTTTGATTTATGGATATTTTTTTTGAATAGATGGATTATAATCTGATTTTTTGGTATTGAATGCTTAAATACGAAAACAATTGCGTTACTGCTTGTATTCGGTTCGATATTGTATAGGTGAAGTACTCATGATTTTTTTGAACAAACGAGAGAAATACAAAGGGTCATTAAACCCTAAATTAAAACTGATTTCTTTTATGCTCATAGTTGTAAAACTGAGATACTGACAAGCTTTCTGCATTTTTAGATAGTTGAAATAATGAATAGGAGAATAGCCAGTTTGTTTCTTAAATAAGGTAAAAAAATGAGAAGGAGAATAGTTAAAATAAGCGGCAACATCATTAATTTTTAAGGAAAGATCAAGATGTTTTTTCATATAGTCAATAGCCGACTCTATAGTATTATCCTCTGAAAATTTTCGATTCTTTTGAATGAAGAATTTTTCATACAAAAAGGTATTTAATAACTGCCATAACGAAAGATTGGCAAATTCGAGATTACTGGCACTGTAGCCGTCTTCCATAACATCGAGAATGTTTTCAAAAAGTTCAATGCGTCTTTCTTCAAGCGATAATTGAGGTGCAGTGTCGGGATATTCAGCGATAAATTTATCATGGAAAAAAGGCGCTTGAATTCCTGTAAAATGAATCCAGTAAATGCTCCACGGATTTTGCTTTAAAGCATAATAATCATGTGCAACTTCGGGGGGTATTATATAAAAGGTATTGGCTTTTAGTGTTATCGTTTTATTTTCTTTGCTTATGATGCCTTCTCCTTTATAACAATAAATTAAAATGTATTGCTTGCTCCCGTGTTTTCGTTTCATGGAATGATGGCTTGCATTAGGAAACACGCCAATATCCGTAAAATACAAACCAGCTATGAGCGGATTCTTTTTTATGATCGAAAGTATATTCTTTGGAATTACTATCATTCGCTGTCCTAGAAAACCTTCTTTGACTTTTATTTTTTCCTTTTGAGATGCATTTTTCATTTTTCCTGAATCTTGTTTTTCAAATATCGTAATTTAATCCATGCTTTCGCAAAAAATGTCCATTTTGAGAACAATAATCAAAACTAAATTTGAAATTCTATACTAACACTTCAGATTTTAACCTTTTTGTAAAACGATATGAATCCTACAAATAATATTGTTTGTGAGTCTTTTGGCTGGCATGATGAGAAAGAGATTTTCAAATTTCAGATCACAAATAGTCACGGCAATTATGTCGAACTTATTAATTATGGAGCCATAGTAAAATCCATAGTAGTGTCAGATAAATTGAGAAACAAAGAAAATGTGGTTTTAGGATTTCCAACTTTAGAAGGATATGTAAAAGATCAATCTTATATAGGAGCAACTGTTGGACGTTTTGCCAACAGAATTAATAATGCGGCATTTTCTATTGAAAATAAAACGTATCATCTCGATAAAAACGATGGTAAAAACAATAATCATAGCGGTTCGGCTGGGGTTAATAACAAAGTGTTTGATTTTATTGTAGAAGAAGATGCCGTAATTTTTTCTCTTGAAACTGAAAACGGAGAAGGAGGTTTTCCGGGGAATTTGAAAACAAAAGTGATCTATAAATGGACGGATCAAAACGAGCTCAAAATTATTTTTTTGGCAGAAGCCGATGAGCCAACTCCATTAAACTTTACCAATCATTCTTATTTTAATTTGAATGCCTGTAAAGAAAAAATATACCATCATCAGCTTACTATTCAAGGATCTAAAATTCTGGAAAGTACAGCCGATTATATTCCGACAGGAAAAATTTTGCTTGCCGATGAGTATTTGTTTTTGAAGGACAAACTAAAAGATGTAATGCAAAACAGCGGACTTAATCTCTATTATATTTTTGATAGAAACACTAAAAATGAAAATCCTGTTTGTGAATTGTACGATGAAAAATCAGGAAGAATAATGCGGGTTTATACTTCTTATCCAGGAGTGCAATTGTATACGGGAGATTATTTGAATAGTGATAGTATCGGAGAACACAATAAACGATACAGATCGTTTGATGGTCTCTGTTTAGAATGCCAGTACTATCCCGATAGTCCAAATCACGAGCATTTTCCGAATACGATATTCCAATCTGGACAAGTTTATAACGAAACTATTATTTATGTTTTTGATGTAATCCAATAACAAAAAGAACTATCACCTCTAATAATTATATAAATGAAAAAAATGTTTCTTAACCGATCTTTAAGTATTCTGATACCCGCAGTATTTTTTATACTGACAAGTTGTGTCGCTCAAAATGAAGAACTTTCTTTAAAGTCTAAGGACAATCAAAATAAGATTGAACTGTCTTTAAGCCAAGACGGGAAATTGTCTTATAAAGTTACTCGCAAAGACCAAGCGATAATTTTAGATTCGCCTCTTGGATTAAATTTCGAGAATAATGATTTTACTTCAGGACTATCTATTGTAAAAGTTTCACCAATTGAAGAAAAGCGCGAAAAATACGAACTCAAAGTTGCGAATAACAAAGTTGCGGATCATGTTTTTAAAAGCAAAAGCATTACATTCAAAAATAGCAAAGGCGCTTTAATGACAATAGATTTAATTGCAGGTCAAGAAGGTGTTGCTTTTAGATATAAGTTTCCAGAGCAGGAAAAACAAAGTAGAATACTTAAAAATGAATTTACTGGTTTTCATATAGCTCAAAATGCAAAAGGATGGTTACAGCCTTATAACAAAGCAGGAGATTATACGCCAGGTTATGAAGATTTTTATATTAATGTCAAGCCTGGAGATCCTATAAACGGTGCAAGAGGTGAATCTGTAGGTTGGTGTATGCCCGCGCTTTTTAATGTTAATGAGACTAAAAACTGGGTTTTAATTGCAGAATCAGGAACAGACGGTTCGTTTCCAGGCTGCCATCTAAATTCAGATTCTAAAAATGGAATTTACACCATTGCTTTTGCTAAAAATGATGAAAAATTCACATTGCCTTTAGCTGATAAAGGAATTGCTTATCCTGAATCGAGTTCGCCTTGGACAATGCCATGGAGAGTAATCATGATTGGAGATAAAGCGGGAGATATATTATTATCTACTATGATTACCGATTTGGCTCCAGCTTCTAAAATTTCAGATACTTCATGGATTGTTCCCGGAAAAGCGGCGTGGTCGTGGTGGTCGCATCCTGAAGATTTTACACCAGAAATGTATAAAAAGTTTACGGATGTTTCGGCTTCATTTGGATTTAGATATACGCTTTTTGATGCTGGATGGGAAAAAGCTAATAAAGAAGGAAAAATTATTGACCATGCTTTGTCAAAAGGAGTTCAGCCATTGGTTTGGGGATATTCGGCTGAATATTTTGATTCAGATAAGAGAAAGAAAAGATTCAAAGAGTTGGCAGATATGGGCGTAAAAGGAGTTAAGATCGACTTTTGGTGTTCGGATAGGCAGGAAGTTATGGGAACGCTGCAATCGGTTTTTGAAGATGCGGCGAAAGAACATCTTTTGGTAAACTTGCACGGTACAACAGTGCCAAGAGGCTGGCATAGAACATGGCCCAATTTTGTAACAGCAGAGGCTATTTTAGGAACTGAAAGTTATTTTTATGAGCCAAGATTTCCTGAAAAAGCAGCAGAACAAAATACAGTACTACCATTTACAAGAAACGTTGCAGGTCCGGCAGATTATACACCATTCGCTCTGACTTTTAGAAAGTATACTCGTTTAAATACTGCTGCGCACGAATTGGCTATGGCAATGATTTATACTTCAGGAGTTATTCATTTTGCCGATTCAGAAGAAGTTTTCAATTCGCTTCCAAATGAATTGAAAAATTTATTAAAAGAAATGCCTGCGACGTGGGATAAAACAGAATGCATTATTGGAGAACCAGGTAAAGCGTTAGTGCTGTCACGCCAAAAAGATAACCTTTCTTATGTTGTTGGTATAAATGGGACTAATTCAAATCAGCCTATAACAATTGATCTGAAAAAATACGGAAAAGGTTTTTCAAAATTCAGAATTATCTCTGAAGGCAACGACAGGTTAATGGAATTTAAAGTAGAAACTTATCCTGTAACTTCAAACTGGAAGTATAGCTTAGCACCTAAAGGAGGATTTATTATAAAGTTTATAAAATAAAAAAATAACAAACCAACTGCTTGAGATATGGCAGTAATTGCTGATTAATTATTTCTTATTTCATTTGGGATTTGCAGATAGTTTAGGGCTCTATAAAGTTTAAAGCAACCTTTTGAGGTTGCTTTTTGTCCTTACATAGCAGCAAGTATGTTTGGTGGCGTAACTAACGGCAGTGCTAAAATTACTTTACAGTCAGACGGGGAAAATTGGTATGCAGTTTCATATACAATGTAATCTTTTGAAAGTTTACTAGTCATTAATGATAAATATTAGAACAATGAAAAAAAAAGTTTTTACTTTAATAATGACCTTCATTTTCTTGCAGACTTTTGCACAGATAGGCAAGCCTGTTGTAGTTGGAGGAAATCAAAAAGGAGACGATAATGCTACTTTTGAAATTCTATCGCAAAATGGAACAAAAGGATTTATGCCTCCTAAATTTACTTCTGCTCAGATGGCAACATTACAGTCAACATTGGGCATGATAAATAAAGGATTAACAGTATATAATACAGATGAAAATTGTCTGCAATCTTGGAAAGGGAATGCTTGGTCGGAATGTGATGCAATTTCGTTAGCAAAGTTTACTTTTGACTGTTCTACCGCTACTGTTACAAAAGGAAGTTATTATGCTGGAGTACCGACTGGAACAAATAATTATATTGAAATTACTGCAACAGTTGTTAAACCTGGGACCTATACTTTTTACACAGAAACAATAAACGGTGTGCGATTTTCGTATACAGGAATTGTTGCAGCAATGCCGAGCGGGCCAATAAAAATTCAGATTCCTGCTTTTGGAACCCCAACAGATGTTAATCCAGCTGTTGCGTATAGAGTTTATGATCAAACAGGTAAAGAAGTTTGTAGTGCATCTAATTTTACAATTCCAGTAACAGAAAATAATGCAGATTTTAAAATCTCTTGCGATAATACACAGCCAGTTGGTACTTTTACAGAAGATCAGCCTGTAGATCCAGTTACTAATGGAGTAAGTCTTCAGTTGGATGTAGCAGAATCAGGTTTTTATTCTTTGCATACAGATGTTATTGGATCTAACGGTGCAGATACAGGTATGTGATTTGAAGGTACGGGATATGTATCAACTTCATCCGCTGCTCGTATTACTCTTACTGCGAAAGGCACACCAAAATGGGGAAGTAATGGAAAACTCACTTTTACGCTTTATGATAAACATAGCGTAGCGGTTGGATGTACATTTACAGTGAGTTTGCAAAGTGTTAAAGGAGGTTATACTCCCGATTGTACAGTAACAGGAACAGTTGTAAATGGTGTATTTGTTGAAACAAAGGGAGCATCTCCCACAAACTATATTACGCTTAAAGTGAACGTTACTAAACCAGGGCCTTTGAAAATTACTACTGATGTGGTTAAAGGAGTTTATTTTAATGGAGTGGGAACTTTTGACAAAACTGGGAATCAGGAAGTAACTTTAGTTTCAAATGGTACAGCCGAAGCAGGAAGTGTTGGATTATATTCTTTTAAATTATTAGACGCCGCAAACAAAAATGCCGTTTTATGTACGCCAGCTTCAAAAATAGAAATTCAGGCTAATCAAGCAACGATGGCTTGTAATATGCCATATGCTGTAATCAATAGTACAATGAAAATGAATACTACTGTATCAGGAGCATCAGCAACAATTGCAATACCAGTCGAGTTTTCTTCTACGGGACCATATAATATAAGTGCAACGGCCGCAGGTGTAACACTTAAGGCTTCTGGTACTATAACACAAATTGCTACTCCTACTACAATTAATTTTCAGGCAGTTGGTAAGCCAAACCAAGCTAATAATACAGATGGTATAGTTTTTATTTTAACAGATGCATTAGGGACTTCTTGCCCAAGAAATATAATTATAGTACCTACAAAAGGAAGTACTAAGGATTACCCTGCTAATACCTGCAAGGATGCAATGGCTGACAATGGTGGTGCTGGAGTGGCTCCAAATGGTGAATATTGGATAAAGCCAACACAATACACTGGTAGTGCTATGAAAACGCTTTGTAATATGACAAATGGCCAAACAATGGTATGGTCATATTCTGAACAGACAGCGAGAAATATTTATATGACTGCAACATCAGGTATTCCTAGCACTTATAAATTTTCTTCGGATATGCCTATAAATGATAATAACTACACTAGTGAAACTATAAATTATGCGAACTTTAGAATGTCAAAAACGGCAATGGCAGCAATTGGTGTAGATAACGGAACATTACCAAGTTTAACTTCAACAGGTACAACAACCAACACAAAATGGAGATTCAGAGTAGTATCTACTTTGGCAAATGCGTCAAAAATTGATGACATAAATGCAATGGATAATTATATTGAATTTAATCCATATAATGGTTATGCATTTACATCTACTTATGGAGATACGAATGGAGCACATCTTTTTACTGGTAAATTAAATGGAAAAGTAATTAGTTACTCACCTAGTACATATGACAGCATGAATGCTACTACGTATTTTTATGGCGCACCTGTAAGTGAGCGAATATACGGCTATACAGGGGCTCCAGCTGGTCAGCCCAACTATTTTGGAGGTTTTGGGTCTACTACAGAAGTAAGTGGACACTTTTTTGACTGTAATAATGGTCAGCAAACTTGCGGTCCAGCAAATCTAGTTGTGAGTCCAGCAAATAAAGTAATACAAGTGTTTGTTTATTAATGTTTTAAGAAACAATGCTGAATTGAATTATAATTAATAAATTTACTGTCCTTGAGTTTTTTAAGGGCAGTTTTTTTTGAAAAAACTAATTATATGAAAAGTTTTTCTACTATTCTATTTGCATTGATGTTTTGCCTAATAACGTCAAAAAATTCTGCGCAGCAAAGCATAAGACTGGAAGCTGAAGGCCTGCGTAAAGGAGATACTTGTGTCTTATATGGTTATAAAAACGGAATGGCTTTGCTTTTGCAGATGAAAATAGTAGAAGACTCTGATTTGGTAACAATAACAGATACCAGTAAAGTTCGTACAGAAGGCATTTATATGCTAATGCTTCCGCTCCGTATTTCAAAAAATATGATTCCCATTTTATATTCTGATGCTGAAGAGAAAATAATTGATTTGCATTACTATGAACACAATCAGAATACTGTTTTTAAGAATAGCAAACAAAATAATGCTTATGCAGAATAGCTGGTTGCTTCAAAAAAGTTTTATGCGACACAGCATAAATTGGAAGAAGATTTTTTAAATGAACCAGATAGTGTTGAGAAGAAAAAAATTAGAGAAAAAGCAATTTCAGAGCAACAGATTCTCTATAATTATGGTAAAAGAATTGAAGAAGCATATCATAATTCGACAGTAGCAAAATTAATCGCAGGTGTCAATACATTGCCTATACCAAATATGGCGTGGGAAGGCGAGCATCTTATGTATGATGTTGACGATATAAAATATGTACAAGTTATCAATTTTTTAAGGGAAAATTATTGGAGTGGAGTTAATTTTAAAGACAATCTACTTCTTAATACTCCATATATTGGGGGTAAAATGACACAATATATTAGTCTTTTTAATATAAAAGATAATAAAAATATTCTTTTGGCTATAAATGAAGTATTGCAGAAAGCGAGCGTTAATCCGGATATCTATCATGTTGTAGAGGAGTCATTGTTAAATCTTTATTTGAAGAAGAAAAGTGGCTTTTTTAATGAAGAGTTAGGAACCTACATTCTTAAAAATGAAAAGAATCAGCCTTTTACTCCAGACTGGCGTAAAGATGTTATAGACTCAAACATTTCTTTTATCGAAAAAAATAAGTTGGGTTCTATAGCTGCAGATCTCCGCTTAGAGGATCAAAATGGTAAAAAAATATCGTTACTAGATAATAAATCACAATACACCATTTTATATTTTTTTAATCCAGATTGTTCCCACTGCATGCAAGTATCTCCAATTGTAAAGGAATGGCTAAGTAATGGTGCGCCTAAAAATGTTGTATTACAGGCAGTGTATGTGGACAATGATGAGAAATTATGGCGTAAATATATCAGTGAAAACAAGTTTCCTAAAAATTGGATAAACTAATGGGGCAATTCTAATTTCGGTAAGATTAGAACAGAGTACTGGATAGATAATATACCCTCAATTTATCTTTTAGATCAAAATAAAAAAGTGATTTTGAAAGATGTGGATTATAAGAAACTTATGGGTTATTTTCAAATATAAAGAAACAAAGTAGATAAAAAAAGTAAAGGCCTAATTCATAGGCTCATAAAAAGTTCTCTTGAAATCATCTATTTTAAATGTTAGATATTTACTTAAAAAAAACAAGATTAATAAATAGACCTATTTTATTGCTAATGAGTTTAATAAAGTCTTCAGTATTTTTTGTTTAAGGCTATATAGATTTTTAATAATAGAGAATAAATTAAACCAAGAATAGTATAACAAGCAAGCATCGCTTAATAGAAATAATTTTTTACGCCCCAAAAGTAATGATCTTTATACCCCAGAATAACTAATTGCTTGTTAAACAAAAAAAATGAACTTATGTCTGTTGTTGTGAATTAAACAATAGATGTAACTCAAGACATTAAGATTATAAATGTAAAAGCGAGAAGCATTTAAGCTTAGCCTTAAAAACATTTCCAAAAACAAAAAATAAATTTTTATAAAGCACATTCATTTCCAATGGAAACAATAGAACATTTTTATGGTGCAGATTTAAGTTGGGTAGAAAGTTTTGCCAAACAATATGGCGGAAAAGTAGAAGGCAATTTTATAGTAGTTCCTGAGGATATTCAATCAGGAACAAGGTATTTTCTCGATTGCGGTGAAGGAATTGTTGCATACTATGTAAATGTAGAATATAAAAAAGATTTGCATCTAATACAAAAGAATCCTAATAGTGATTTTGTTGGATTTTACTACAATCTAACCGATGGTGAAGCTACTGTATCTATTCATAATTCAATTTACGATGTAAGTAGATGGCAATATAATTTATCCGTAATTGACGGCACACTTGAATCTGAATACAGTGTAAAAAAAGGAAGCAGAACATTTGCATTGTGCATCTTTATAAAAAAAAGGGCAATACGGAATTATGTAATAAATAATCAGCTTAAATTCCCAAATATTGATGAAATCTTAAATCCTCAAAAGAACACGATTGTTCGATTTGATAGGATGAGCAGTAAAAGCTTTCATATTCTAAATGATTTAAAGAAAAAGAAAGTAGGTGGTTCTATTTTCGATTTAAATCTAATAGGGACAGTTCATATGCTTATTGCGAACTATTTGAACAAACTTAGTACTAGACGCATTATAATTCAAACAGTAAATCGACAAGATTTAGCAAGTATTATAGCAAGTCAAATGTATTTAATAGAAAATATAAAAGACCATTTTCCTAGTATTAAGTTGCTTGCAAAAAAAGCGAACATGTCTGAGGCAAAATTTAAAATGCTATTCAATAAAATAACAGGGAATGCACCTAATGTGTTTTTTATGGAAAATAAATTATTTAAAGCCATAGAATTACTTGAGACTAAACAATTTTCGATATCACAAATCTCAGATCAGCTTAATTTTGCTAACGGAGCTCATTTTTCTACAAAATTTAAAGAGCGATTTGGAGTTTCTCCTAAAACATATATTCAAGAACTATAAAGCTTATTTGTAACTTTATGCTATTGTAGTAGAAAATATATTAGTTCCATCTTTACAATATCACGATTCCACCATACTATTACTGGCTCCATTGATTTATTCTGGAAATCTCAAGAACCATATAGATTAGTTTTTATGTCAGAAATAAGTTTTAAGCTTAGTTATAAAGAGTAAGCTTGTAATGTTTTTTTTGCCCATTTTCCCCAGTCTTTCAAAGCGTCTAAAAGTATTTTGTTTAGCCCTTTATTGTCAGTAGGTTTGCCTTTAATTGGTGGAGCTAAATCTTTATCAGAAACTGGAATTTCAGTAACTTTTGTGGCAAACCATGTCATGTTTTCATGTGGCAGAGCCAAGCCTAAAATTGTTCCAGGTAAGCCTGTAAAAGATTCAGGGCCGCCTGAGAATGGAATTTGAATTGTATAATAGGCAACAACATAAACAGAATCAATAATTATAGCATTTGCTCTGCGACATTCATAGCCCGCAATTTCTCTGGTTTCATCGGTAATTTTCCAGTCAATTTTGCGTAAGCTATCTTTAACTAGGTATAAATCATCGTAAACATTTTTTTGTGTAATACTAACTTGCGTATCAAGATCTGTGGCGATAACATTTTTTAAATTAGCCATTGCATCGTCAGCAATCCAACTGTTGCTTGCTGATTGACTTGTTTCATCCCATTTGTATAAACTCTTGTTTTTTGAAAAACTGAGAATGCTTTTTGTAGTTTTGAATTGGGGATTGTTTTTTTTATAACTTTCAAAAGCTAATTGATAATAACTATCTGTTTCTCCTTTTATTTTTTTTGTAATCAAAGCATACATATTCGATTTCTTCTCATATTCGATTACGCCATTTTGTACAAAGTGGTCATTTTGTGCAAAAGTATTGTAGCTTGTCAATACAATTATTAAAATTAAAATGCGATTTATTATTGTTTTCATAGTTTTAGTTTTGTTTAATTTCTCCTCCTCCCATTTTGCTGAAATCCCAGCTTACAGAAAACATAAAGTATCTTTGGATAGTGGTATAAGTACTTTGGCTGATATTTCCATTGAATGCAGAACGATTAAATCCTACATTTTGGTTCAAAAGATCTCTTCCTGTTATAGTAACTCTTAAATTATCGGTTTTTAAGAATTTTTTGGTGATAGATGCATTCCAAATAAAACGTTCAAAAGTTTCTTGAATCACTTGTGTTTTTCCATTATATTGATAATTACCATCTGTGCTAATTTCAATTTTGAAAGGCAATTCTATATTGGTCCAGAAATTTCCATTAAAACCCCAACCATTACTATCACTGTTTTCGTTGATGCTTGCATCTGCAACATTGTAGGTGGGCCCGAAACTGGTATTAAAATTATATTTTTTTTCTTTATATTTTGATAAGTTTAAATTAAAGGAATAAGTTGAATTTTTAGTTTGATTCAGTTTTGTATTGATATAATTATAGTTTACATTTTTGTTGGCGCTTAAACCAATTCCTGCGTTCATGTCTATGGCTTTGATTGTTTTCCCAAAATTACTATTCAAATAATAACTTGTTGCAGCTTTGTCTTTTAGGTTTACAAATTGAGAAATACTTTGTCCTCTATCATTTGTAATCACATTACTTATTATTGGATTTAGCGTAAAATTATACGATCCATTAATCGAAAAGTATTGATTGCTAAGCACTTTGTACGAGTAATAACTACCTCTAAGATTATTTTTAAAAGAAGGATCTAAATCAGGATTACCCAAAATAGTATTTAATGGGTTCTGATTATTTGGTATTGGTTGTATTTGTTCTAATGTTGGCTGATCGTTGTTTCCGTTATACGACAAACGCAGTGATTCTCTTTGTTTAAAATTGTATTGATAGGTTATTTGAGGCATGTAGTTGACAAATTTTCGCTTAAAAGAAGTATCTCTATAAACATCATATTGTTTAAAGTTTACATCACTAAATTTAGAGCCAAAATTAAAAACGGTTTTGTTTTTTTTGTAATTGAAAATCGCTCCAAGTTGGTTTATCGTTTGGTCTAATTCATAATTATTACTAAAGATGGAATCCAAAACATTATAATCACCATTTGGAGATTGATTAAAAGATTTACGATCAGATTTCCCGTTACTAATGTTGAATCCATAATTAAGAATTAAAGATAGACTTTTGGATAACGGTTCAGTATAGATTAAATTTGATTTAAAAGCCGTATTGCTAATATTATTGACTTTGTTTTGATCGACTACTTTGGTGCTATCTGGACTAATTGCAGATGGTGTAAAAAATTCAGCTCGAGAATTTAAATAACCATCACTTTTGCTATCTGTACTTGATTGGCTTAAATTAAGAGATAATGTTCGTCCCGTTTTTTTAAGTCTTTTGGTTAATAAAGTATTTATATTAAATACTTTGTCATCAACATCGTTTGTAGTTGTCTGTTTCAAATTATTCAATTGGTTACCTTGTTCGTCAGAACCTTTTCGCATTTCTGCTTCACTTGAATTGCTGTTCTTAAATAATCCATCTACATTTAATTTTAAAGTTAAAGTAGTATCAATTTTAATTTCATAAGCTAGATCAAATTTGTTTTTAGTCATGTTTTTCTCAAAACTCTTGTCTGAAGTATTATAAATGCTACTAGAACTTAAATTTTGTTGGTTAATATCATTGCGGTTTCCTGAAAGTTTGATGTCACCAATTTTATAATTTACATTGATAGATTCTTTATCGTTGTTCCATTTATTGTCAAAATGTATTCCGCCAGTTTGTACAATAGGAATTCCTTCACCATTAAATTGTCCATCCCAACTTTCAAATTCATCATTTGCATTGTTTGAAAAATAAATACCGCCGTCATCAGTTACTTGATAATTGCTTTGGCCATATTTATCTTTATCTCCCCATCCTAATCCTACTTGTCCTGTGTTGCCTAGAATGCCATAAGCTGCTAATTTTTTCTTATCCCAAAATTTATTAAACATGGCCTGACCTTTGTAAAAATTATCAGTCCCTCCTCCGAGTTCTACTTTCCCGAAATGACCATTTTTTTTATCTTCTTTAAGCTTTACATTTAGGGTTTTGGTTTTCTGGCCATCATCAATTCCTGTAAAAGCGGCTTGATCACTTTTTTTGTCATACAATTGTACTTTATCTACCATGTCCGCACGGAGGTTTTTTGTAACTAAAGTGGGATCATCACCAAAAAATTCTTCACCATCAACCAAAACTTTGGTTACAGTTTCGCCTTGAGCGGTAATTTTTCCATCCTTATCAATTTGTATTCCTGGAAATTGTTTTATCAGATCTTCGACTTTTGCATTAGGTTCTATTTTAAATGCTTTTGGATCAAATTCTAATGTATCTCCTTTGATTTTCATGGTAGCTCTATTGCCTTTTATAATTATTTCGGATAGTAATCTCCCTTTATCAGCCAAATTAATTTTACCATAATCTTTGATCAACTTTGTGGAATCAATAGAAAATTGATCTACAAAATCAGCATATTTGGGATAAGATACCAGTAAAATAAACTTACCAGGCTTAATATTATTCAATTCAAAATAACCATTTTCTTTGGCTCGGGTAAATTTTAGTAAAATGGAATCTTGTGCTCTTAACAGAGAGACTGATGCTTTCGATAATGGAGAATTGTTGATGGTGTCTATTGCATATCCTTTAACTGTGCCTGATGTTTGTGCTTGTGAAATATTTGATAAAAAAAGAAAGCAGTATAATACTAGAATGGTTTGTCTCATTAATTGGTTATGGTTTTTTGAAAAAGAGGCATTAAAGTTCTATTCCATTTTTTGAGAAATAGAAATTAAAAGCACTTGGTTTTGTGATTTGTTTTTTGGGAGCAGGAAGATTCTAGATTCTATAGTAGAAATTGAAATAGCACTTTTTTATAAAGGTTTGCACAAGTGAAGTGGCTTGGTTTTGTGAAATTCATTTTTTTTGAGAGGTTTTGATTGTTAGTGGTTCGAATTTTAACGATTTTGATTGGTAATACTTAATAGAATAGTTAAATATGAATTTGGTTCAAATGTAAATAAAAATACTACAATATTAAAAAAAGACTTGCTTTTGTTGCTAAGGTTAATTATTCCATCTAACATTTACAGAAAATGAGAGATTGCATAAAATTAAGGCAGTCTTCGAGATGTTTTTTATTTTACAATGTTTCTATGTAAGTTTCATGCCAGTTAACTTTAGATTTTTTCTATTCTTTAATTTTTGACTTTGAGGGAGAAGACGGTTATAGATATTCGTTTATTTAGAGAAGGAGTCATTATATTTATTTATATTTTTTTTCAAACTGCTTTATTTTTGATTTGTGAAGAATGATGTAGTTTAGAACATTTAGTAGTATAATGTTTAGATTACTTTCTGAATGTGTTGCAAAAGCATTAATTCTAGTGATCAGTAGTCATTTGAAATTTAAGATTTAAATCTCTTTGAAATAATGTTTTAATTGTTTAAAACTTGATGTAGCGATTTTTTAACCAAATTCAAAAATGAGCAAGCTTTAGTGGAGCGATAGTAAGGAATTTTTTTTACCATAGTTTTTTGTAGTAAAAAGATAATCCTTTCATTTTGATGATACAATATGATATAATGTATATACTTGGCAACTTTTCAAATAAGTTGTATTGAAGCACTATCTTATTTAAAATACAGAGTTGTAGGTAAAATCTTTAATGTTTATTTAAGGTTTTGTTTGTTAAGTTCTATGTTGTCAGTGGTTTAATAAAAAGTTTTAGAAAAAAAAGAAAAAAAATCATGAAAACTCTTGTAAATGATGATAAACTGACTACCTTTGCACCCCGCAAAACACGGAAAGTTCCTTGAGATACTGGCAGAGAAATGAGAATATAGAGGCGAAAAGAAAGCTTCAAAATTTTTTCAATTTTTTCTTGCGAGAAACAAAAAGAAGTTTTAGTTTTGCACCCGCTTTGAAACAGAAGCGAAAACAA